>CAZZNO010000087.1:9175-12821 GCA_964655685.1 uncultured Prevotella sp. | reverse complement strand
AAGCACATCGACTACCGCTACTACGACATCACTGTGCAAGCTATTGCTAAGATGACTCCTGTTGTTAAGGTTGACAACATACTTATCTATAATTCTACCTTGAAAGGCAAGCCTAACAAGAAAAGCAGCACACTCACACGTGATGAGGCTTTGGACGACAGCCACAAGTATGTGGGCATTACCGTAAGTGCAAGTCTGACAGAGGGTGGAGAAGAATTAGCCGATGGCACTGGCGTTCTTGCAAGTGAAGACATTATAAAAGCAATCAAAACAGCTCTACAAGAATATGCAGGCTACGGCTTCAACGAAAACGACATATTACGTGGTATCTTGTATCTCGACATGAGCAAGCTGAAAAGCTCAGACAACACTCAGCTTAAAAGCTTCGATGAGCAGACAGCCGACAATTGCCTCTACTTCATGTACCCCGGCTATCAAGCACAGAGCGGAAGCAAGAACGTGATATCGAAAACTGCAAATGCATTTGAGGCTACAAGCGACATAAAAATATATGATCAACAGCCGTTCTTCACGCCTTACGACTTCTCTACGGGCACTCATGCGGTCAACTACGAGCGTGAGGGCACACATGGCAAGGCAAAGGTGACCCAAATGAGCTGCATTCTGCCTTTCGACATCAACCTTGACGGAAACGGACATCCCAAGTCAGCCAATGACCAGACTGACACTAACGTCACTTTCCGCAAGATTACTAAATCAGGCGAAGTAAAGGGCACGCTCGGAAACCAAGAGTATTCCTACGCCGTGGCAGCAGAACCTTTCACAGATAGCAAGGCTGAAGCTAACACTCCATATCATGTAACGACAGATGTAGAAGATGGCGGCTTCACGTTCAACATATTGAATGCCAAATTTGTCCAGACACCTGCAACGACAAATGGGACAGAGGCAACCTTGACCGACAATGGCGGAACTTGGACTGCCTACGGCACATACGCAGGATTGACTCCTGCAAAAGCCGACAACCGCTTCATCTTCGCCAGCGGCTATTATCGCAAGACAGGCGCACAACAGGTTAACCAAGTTGCCCACGTGCTTCCTTTCCGCGCTTACTTCGACACTACCGACGGTAATTCCGCCAAGACCAACGCCTTTGCCGTAGTCACCGACCTCAACGGCATTGTAACGGGCATTGGCAGCGTGAAGGCTGATGGCTGCAACGGCTTGACAATACACGCCGGACACGGATGCTTCAGCGTCACGGCTGACTACGACACCGCAGTAAAGGCATTCACCGTAGGCGGGCAAATGGTTGCCAATGGCAGCATCAACAAAGGAGAGACCGTAAGCTACAACGTGCTGCAAGGCGTGTACATAGTAAACGGAGTTAAGGTAGTTGTGAAATAAAAGATGTGGAGGACGTAAACATGAAAAAGAAATATTTGAAACCAAGCATAAGAATAATCAAGCTTGACGGCAACGCCCCCTTCTTAAAAGCCTCTGATGATAATCCCCAAAAGGAAGATTCATGGGCTGACGGCAAGAAGAACGACTTCATCGACTTCGAAGAAGGAGCCACAGAAGAAAACGGCTTCACGCCGGTCGGTGGAAACGCAATCAAAAATCTTTGGGACGACTAAAGTCCCAAGCGTTTAAAACGTAACTTTTTTTATTTTTTCATATACATTCATTATTATTTTTCCCTTATGCTCGCTGTGAAGCGCGCATAAGGTTTTTCCGTTTTTGCAATTACTTTAAACTAAGAATTCAACAACATAAAACAATAGAAATGGCAAAAAAACAAATGTATAAGTCACCACACATAGATATCATTCCGCAAGACGTGCAAACTGCCTTGTGCACCATATCAATGGCAAACGGTGGCAACAACATTAACACAGGCTCAGGAGGGATAGGTGAGGAAGAACAGCTGTCGAAAGGCTTCTTCTTTTACGATGCCTTTACCGTCGGCAGCTCTTCATATAGCAACCCTTCATCCAACAACGGCTACACTTTGTCTAATCCTTGGGGAGACATCAGCTCTACCCCCCCCATTGGAAATGGTAGTGATTATAATGACTAACCTTCTAAACAGTACAGGCTAAACAATACAAGCTAAAAAAATACAGAAATGAGAAACACCTTTACACTAATCCTCCTCACCCTCCTCTCCCTTATTACCAACAACCTTACGGCACAAACCACAGAGCCGATAAAGGTGACAGTGTTCGAAAATGGAAATCCGTTTCACACCCGTATTCCGTCTATCGTAAAACTCGCCAACGGCAACTTAATGGCATTTTGCGACAACAGAATAACATCTGATGCAGACATTGGACAAAGTGACGAATCACATCACATTGTAGCAAAAATCTCTACAGACAATGGAAAGACATGGGGAGATAAACAAGACGTACTTACAGGAATAAGCAGCGCATCAGATTACACATTCTCTTACGGCGACGCAGCCACAGTAGTTGACCGTGAAACAGGTGAAATCCTCCTCATGTGTACAGCTGGAAGACAAGGGATGAAAAATCCACCGACAACAACACATGTGCTCTTCGCCAAAGCCAACGGTTCTCCCGACGGTTCTCCCGACGACAAGAACTGGCCAAGTTCTGATGTAAGCAATCACATTTATTCTTTGCGCACAGATATAACTCAGGGGTTCATAACCAGTGGACATATTTGCCAAAGCTCTCGCATTAAAGTAGGTTCACATTACCGCATATACGCAGCCGTGGCAACTTTCGCTATAGGTTCATACGTTATCTATAGTGACGACTTTGGAGAAACATGGCACTGTCTTGGTGGCAATACTGCAAAGCCTGGCATGAATGGCAATACCATGAACAGTAGTGAGTCAAAGCTTGAAGAATTGCCTAACGGTAATGTTTTGATGAGTTGTCGAGGAATGAGTTCTCAAACAGGACGTTATTACAATATTTATACTTATACAGACCAGGAGAAAGCAGAAGGTTCTTGGGGTGAGTTAATACACTATAATTTCGGTTATGGCAATTCTCAGTCCAATGGTGAAATTTTATTAGTTCCTGCAAAGGACAGCAACGGCAACTCGGTAGATGTAGTTTTACAAACAGCTGATATAAATGGTCGTAATGGCATTAAGATTTTCTACAAGATATTAAAAGATGAAGGAGACTATGATTCATCTTCCGACTTCACAAATTGGAATACTTGTTCTTTTCAACTAAGCAGCACTACATCTGCTTATTCGACAATGACGCTTGACCAAAACAATAACATTGCCTTTCTTTATGAAGAAAACTCAAATAAAGGCTATGACATTGTTTTCCAATCCATGTCCTTGTCCTATATCACTGACGGGAAATATACGTTTGACAGTGACAGAGGCAATGCAACTGACTATTTGGCTAAACCCCTTTTCTCAGCTAATGAAGGCGAATATCCCAATGATATTAGCGTAGAAATAACATGCGCAACCAACGGGGCAACAATTTATTATACGACAGACGGAAACGAGCCAACCACGGCGAGCAAAAAGTACACAGGAGCAATAAGCATAAGCGAAACAACTACGCTGAAAGCCATTGCCGTGAAAGGCGAGCTGCAAAGCGAGGTTGCAACAGCCACATACAATATAATAGTGGCTAAGCCCACTATGTCGCCAGAGCCAAACACGTTTTACGAGCCACAAAGC
>CAZZNO010000087.1:0-9075 GCA_964655685.1 uncultured Prevotella sp. | reverse complement strand
CGGCACACTTAGCGAGCCCATGCATCACGGCTTCAACGTGAAATTCGCACGCAACGACGACAGCTACAACGTTGCAAGCACAGGCGAAGGCTATAACTGCTATGCCACGCTTAACCTGCCATTCACGGTAAGCATACCAGACGGAGTTACGGCATACAAGATTAAGAGCCTGTCAAAGAAGGAGAACACTGCCGTAGACATTGAAGAATATTCAGGGACAGTGATACCACGCGAAACTCCCGTGCTGTTGCAGACAAGTGGAGCAAAAGGCGACGGCATGCCAACAAGAACCATAAGCTTTAAGCCCACCACAGCAAAAGAGAATACAGAAGACACAGGCTTAGCCGGAACATTAGGACGGCAGGTCTTAACAAACTACAATGAAAAGACAGGCGACAGTGACGGCAATATCTATTACCTGCTTGGCAAGAAGGATGGACACGTGGCTTTCTACTATCTTGCGGCAAACAAAAGTGGGGAAATGGCAATTGCCAACAACAAGGCTTACTATAAATACACCGGCGGCAGCAGTGCCAAGCCAGCAATGCTGACCTTTAATATTGGCAGCACACCGACAGCCATAAAGGGCGTAACCGACAACAAGAACGGACAAAGTGACACGTGGTACGACCTGACAGGGCGAAAAGTAACTAAACCCTCACATGGCATCTACATACACAACGGCAAGAAAGTGGTGCTGCCATAAAAGGCATAAATGACTTGTCATAAAAAGATAATAAAAAAAATCCTTGTGCCTTAAAGACATAAGGATTTTTTTTGTAATTTTGCAAAGTACGCTTGACAATAATAGAATAACAACATAAAATAGCTGAAAAATGAGTTTATTAGACGAAATCATTGCGCGTGCCAAAGCTAACAAGCAGCGCATTGTGCTTCCCGAAGCAGAGGAAGAACGCACCTTAAAAGCTGCCGACCGCGTCTTGGCTGACGACATTGCCGACATCATTCTCATCGGCAATCCAACGCACATCAAGGAAGAAGCTGAGCAATGGGGACTTACCCACATCGATAAGGCCCGCATTGTAGACCCACTCCATTTCGACAAGACTGAAGAATATGCTGAGAAGCTTGCCGAACTGCGCAAGAAGAAGGGCATGACCATTGAGCAAGCTCGCGAACTTGTTACCCACAACAATCTATACCTTGGCTGCATGATCATCAAGAGCGGCGATGCCGATGGCCAAATCAGTGGTGCCCTGTCAACCACAGGCGACACACTGCGCCCGGCTCTGCAAATCATCAAGTGCGCCCCCGGCATTACATGCGTCAGCGGTGCCATGCTGCTCATCACGAAATCCGTTTACGGCAAAGACGGCATAGTGCTGATGGGCGACGTAGCCGTAACGCCTCAGCCCACAGCTGACCAATTGGCTCAAATAGCCTACACAACTGCTCAGACAGCCAAGGCAATTGCCGGTATCGACGAACCACACGTGGCAATGCTAAGCTATTCGACAAAAGGCTCCGCTAAAGACGCAATAGACAAGAACACAGGTAAGAGTGTTTACGTTATTGACAAAGTGGTAGACGCTGTGAAGATTGCACGCGAAAAGTATCCGTCACTGCTTGTAGACGGCGAGCTTCAAGCCGATGCAGCTCTCGTGCCATCAGTAGGCCACCGCAAGGCTCCAGGAAGCAACATAGCCGGCCGTGCCGATGTACTCATCGTTCCTAACCTCGAAGTTGGTAACATTAGCTATAAGCTTGTGGAGCGCCTGGGAGGTGCCACAGCCATAGGCCCAATTCTTCAAGGCATAGCCCGTCCTGTAAACGACCTCAGCCGCGGCTGCTCTGTAGACGACATCTACTATATGGTGGCAATAACAAGCTGCCAGGCACAAGACGCCAAGCGTAATTCGTAATTCATAATTCTTAATTCATAATTATTAGAAATGAAGATACTAGTATTGAACTGTGGTAGTTCAAGCATTAAGTACAAGTTATATGACATGGATGGCGAGAAGGTTCTTGCATCCGGCGGTGTAGAGCGTATCGGCCTCGACGAAGCTTTCATCAAGGTTAAGATGAAGGACGGCTCAAAGAAGCAAATCTTCGCTGACCTGCCAACCCACAAAGAGGGCGTGCAGCTCGTGTTCAAGTGCTTGCTCGATCCTGACTTCGGAGCCATCAAGAACCTCGACGAGATTGGAGCCGTAGGACACCGCATAGTGCAGGGTGGTGACCTCTTTGAGAAGAGCTGCATCGTGACGCCTGAAGTAGAGAAAGGTATTGAGAGCCTTATCGAATTGGCACCAGTGCACAACAAGGGGCATCTCGCCGGCATACGTGCCGTGGATGAGCTTATGCCAACAGTGCCACAGGTGACGGTCTTCGACAATGCCTTCCACTCCACCATGCCCGACTATGCTTATCTCTATGCCGTGCCCTATGAGTGGTACTCAAAGTATCACGTGCGCCGCTATGGCTTCCACGGCACAAGCCACCGCTACGTGTCACACCGCGTGTGCGAGTTCCTCGGCGTGGACATAAAGACCCAGAAGATTATCACCTGCCACATAGGCAATGGCGCAAGCGTGGCAGCCGTGAAGTATGGTAAAGTCATCGACACAAGCATGGGCCTCACACCGTTGGCTGGTCTTATGATGGGTTCGCGCTCAGGCGACATAGACCCGTCTGCCGTATGCTACATGATGCAAAAGAGCGGCATGACTCCTCATGAGATGTCTGAATATCTCAACAAGAAGAGCGGCGTGCTTGGCATTGCCGGCATATCAAGCGACATGCGTGAGAACGAGGAAGCCGATAAGCAAGGCAACAAGATGGCACACCTCGCACTGGAGATGTACAACTACCGCATAAAGAAATACATTGGCGCATACGCAGCCGCAATGAACGGCGTTGACATCATTGTCTGGACGGCAGGTGTAGGCGAGAACCAGGAAGGCGTGCGCTGGGATAGCTGCCAAGGACTCGACTACCTTGGCGTGAAGATGGACAAGGAGCGCAACCACGTCCGCTCGAAAGAGCAAATTCTTTCTGCCGACGACTCAAAGGTGAAAGTCGTGATGATTCCAACCGACGAGGAGATTGTAATCGCCCGCGACACTCTCGCCCTTGTCGAAGGTCGTGAACCAAGCCTGTTCTAAACAACAACATAAACTCAGGGGCATGCCGTAACGCATGCTCCTTAGTTTTATAAACGAATATGGCACAAAAGGAGTATCCGGTAATTAGCAAACTGCGCAAATTGCTGTTCAATCCTTACTGCACATTTCTCAACAGGATTGCGGATAAGGCAGATGGCAAGTTTTTAGAAACAAGTAAAGCAGGTTACAGGATGTGCCTCGTTACGGTAGCTTACAACAAGCCCGACTTGATAAAAGCCAAGATTGAGTTTGTAAAAGATAATATCACCGACAAAGATTACGTCCATATCGTGCTTGACAATTCAAGTAACCGACATGCACGCAAGGCGATAAAGGAAGCTTGCTTCGACGGAGGTGCAACCTATATCCCTGTGCCACACTATTTCCACATTTTCTTCTTGCCAAGGCTGTTTTGGTATGGCGTATCTGAGGGAATGGCGCTTAACTGGTTCTGCCGGAAAATACTTCCGTCCATAAACCCGCGCTTTCTTGCCATCACCGATCAAGATTTGTTTCCTTTGCGCAAATATTCAGTTATTGACAAACTTGAAAATAAACCTTTTTACGGTGTAGGAAGGCAGCGGGAAACAGGCTGGTATCTATGGCCCGGCTTCATTGCCTTTGATTGCCAAGTACTCCAAAAACCAAAATTCGACTTCATGCCATGCTTCTTCGAAGGTTGTTATTTTGACACTGGAGGCCGCAATTTCATAAACATTTTCAAAGACTATAGCATAGGACTTTCCATGCTTGCTCACGTAAAAACAAAACGCTATGCTTATGGCAAAGACGACAACACACTGAACATATACCACCGCGACTGTATACAGATTATAGACAACGCGTGGTTACACCTTATCAACGGTTCAAACTATGCTCACTTGAAGAATAAGGAGCGCATAATCGACCACATTATGAACCACATAAAAACTATGCCACTGCCTGACAACGACTTAAGCCTACAAGAACAAGAAAGTAAACACTGACGCATGATGCAAAAAAACCGTATCACAGAGAGCTATTTAGAGAACGAGTTCCGTGAGAATTACTCACGCTACTTCTACTATGCTCTCTCGCTTGTTGACGATTCTGACATTGCAAAGGATGTCATAAGCGAAGTCTTCATGCTGGTGTGGAAAAAACGTGATACCATCGACAGCTCAAAACTCAGGCATTATATTTTCACAAGCATTCATAACATGTGCCTCAAGCGGATAAGCGACGGCAAGCACTTTTCATACGCAGAAACCTCTGAAGCTTTGATGCAGATTCCTGACGAAGACGACGAGGAATGGAAACGGAAAGAGAACCGGATAACAGAGATGGAGCAAGTAATATGCACCTTGCCCCCACGCACACGCTACATTCTTGAACAGTTCTACTACAAAAAACGGTCATACAAAGACATTGCCGCTGAACTGGATATAACCACCAACGGCATTAAAAAACAGCTCGTGAAAGCCTTAACCATTTTGCGTTCACACTTTAACATCATTAAACACCGCCAATAGTACCATTCACCCTCTTTTCGGGTCTTACAATAAGAAGAAATTCATAATGGAAACTCTCAACAATATAGACGCTGAACTCAGGCAACTGTTGCTTTCAGACGATGAGAAAGGAGACCTTCAACAGGCTTTCCTTCGCATCAACAATCCATTGCCTGATATTGACGGCGAGTGGGAAAAGGTGAGCCAAGGCATCCGCAAGCCCCGACGTGCTAAAATATACATACTCAGCAGCGTGGCAGCCGCTGCCTGCATAGTGTTAGCTTTCCTATTAATACCGAGGCTTATGTCTCCAACAGGTCAATATGCTGAAAGAGACAGGCAACAAAGCAATGATGTTGCTACAACCGGCAGTTCGCAATATAGCAACACCACATCCATTAAAGACGATCAGGCTACAGCCGACGGACAATCGAAAGAAAACATTAAGATGCTCACCGTGGAGACAGCACACGGGCAAGATAAAAACATAACCCTGCCCGACGGCTCACACGTATGGCTCAATGCCGACAGCCGACTGACATATCCCTCACAGTTTGCGGAAAGCAAACGCAAGGTCTACATCCACGGTGAAGGCTATTTCGAAGTCAAGCACGACAAGCGCCACCCGTTTGTTGTAACAAGCGATTATTTCACCACTACCGTACTTGGAACCGTATTCAACATCAACGCCTACAACCGCAAGGATGCCTGCGTGGTGCTCATAAGCGGTCGTGTTTCGGTAAGTTCCGGCGACCCATCTATACAATATGTTATCAAGCCAGGGCAGAAAGCCGTTTGCGATAACGATGGCTCATGGAGCGTCACACGCATAAACACCTACCCTTATACGCAGCGCAAGGCTGGCTATTTCTATTTTGACCAACAATCGCTACACGACATAATGGCGGAGATTGGGCGCTGGTATGGTCGCACTGTAGTCTTTGAGAACACCGATATATCCAGCATGCGGCTTCACTTTGTGGCTGATCGTAATGACAAACTCGAGAATGTGGTCGAAAGCCTCAACCGCATGGACGGTATTAATATTTCGTTGGAGAAAAACGGAATAGTAATACGTTGATATTCTTTATATTATAATCATATCCCCCTTAAAGTTTAATGGCATTGCCGTTAAACTTTAAGCGCATTGCCATAAAGCTTTTACCGCATTGCCTTTAAACCTTTACCGCACCCTGGCTATGCCGCAAACACCTCATCTTTATGCTTTAATAGCATAGAAACAACGCCCTTATAAAATTTTGATAAACAAAAATTAAAAAATTTCGCCAATTTTAGTACCATTTTCTTATTTTTAGGGTCATTATTGTGTAAGAGTGATAAAAATTTCAAGTTTAACCTAAAAATATGGAGATGAAGAGAGACAAACTATTTATTGTCCATTGGTGCCTCCTGCTGATGCTCTTGATATTGCCATCAGCCGCTTCCGCTCAGGGTAAGAAAGTTACCCTTACCTGCAACGGCACCCCTCTCACCGAGGCTTTGCAAGAAGTAGAGAAGCAGTCTGGTTATTACAAAATCAACTACACAAGCAGCGACTTGTCGTCATACAAAGTGACGGCAAAAGTCAACAACCAGAGCGCTCCATCCGCCGTGACACAACTGCTTACCGGCCTGCCCTTCACGTCGACAGTAAACGGCAAGTACATTCAAGTCAACAAGCGTCAGGCGCGCCGTGGCAACCGCACGATCACCGGCAAGCTGTTCGACTCACAGGGAGAGCCGCTTGTAGGGGCAACAATCAAGGAAGTTGGTACCCAGAACATCACTGTTACCGACGTGAACGGCCACTATGAGCTTAAGGGCGTAGCCGACGGTGCTGAATTGGAATACAGCTACATCGGCATGAAACCTTATCGCCGCAAGGCAAGCGACAAAGCCACAAACATCATTCTTGAAGACGATGCCAATACGCTCAGCGATGTCGTCGTAACAGGTATGCAGAAGGTTGACCGCCGACTGTTCACCGGTGCATCCACTCAAATCGACGCGCAGAGCGCAAAGATAGACGGTGTTGCCGACATATCGCGCTCACTTGAAGGCCGCGCAGCCGGTGTATCAGTACAGAACGTAAGCGGAACATTCGGCACAGCTCCAAAGATTCGCGTGCGTGGTGCAACCTCCATCTATGGTTCGTCAAAGCCTCTGTGGGTGGTCGACGGAGTGATACAAGAAGATGTTACAGACGTGAGCGCCGACGAATTGTCGTCTGGCGATGCCGCTACCCTCATATCTTCAGCCATTGCAGGCCTCAACTCAGACGATATTGAAAGCTTCCAAATCCTGAAAGACGGTTCCGCCACATCTATTTATGGCGCACGCGCAATGGCAGGCGTGATTGTTGTCACCACAAAGAAAGGTAAGGCAGGACAAGCACACGTCAGCTATACAGGCGAATATACCATGAGGCTGAAGCCAAGCTATAGCAACTTCAACATCATGAACTCGCAAGACCAGATGTCTGTTTACCAAGAGATGCAGCAAAAGGGCTTCCTCAACTATTCTGAGACGGCAAATGCTGCCAACAGCGGTATATATGGCAAAATGTATCAGCTTATAAGCCAATACGACACATCGTCAGGACAGTTTGGGCTGAAAAACAGCGACGCTGCCAAGGATGCTTACCTGCGCGCAGCCGAATACCGCAACACCAACTGGTTCGACTTGCTGTTCTCCAACGCCATACAGCACAACCACTCAGTAAGTATTTCCGGCGGTAGCGACAAGGCTCAATACTATGTTTCGGGCAGCGCAATGTTTGACCCGGGCTGGACAAAGCAGAGCAAAGTACAGCGTTATACTGCCAACTTCAACGTGAGTTACAACCTGTCGAAGCAACTCTCCCTGTCTATGATAGGAAAAGCTTCAACCCGTGACCAAAGGGCACCTGGAACTCTGAGTGCACAGCTCAATGCCGTATCGGGCGAAGTAACGCGCCAGTTCGACATAAACCCATATTCGTATGCCCTCAACACGTCGCGCACACTTGACCCTAATGAGTATTACACACGCAACTATGCCCCGTTCAACATTTTCAACGAACTGGAGAATAACTTCATGGATCTTAAGGTCAACGACTTCAATCTTCAAGGCCGTCTTACCTATAAGCCCATAAGCAAAGTGGAACTGATAGCCTTGGCAGCCGTAAAGCGCACGCATACCGAAATGGAGCACCAGATAAGAGATGACTCCAATGAGGCTATGGCTTACCGCGCAATGGACAACTCCATCATACGCGATGCCAATACGCTTCTATATACCAACCCGGATGATATTTACGCATTGCCGGTAACGGTTCTTCCAAACGGCGGTATTCTTGACGAAACCAACAACTACATGTCCGGCTACGACTTCCGTGCGTCAGCTCAATACAATGATGTCTTTGCCAACGACCACATCGTAAATCTCTATGGCGGTATGGAAATAAACGATACCAAACGCCATTCTACGTGGTTCCGCGGCTGGGGCATGCAATATGCACTTGGCGAAATACCAAACTACGCTTACCAAGTGTTCAAGATGAGCTCTGAGCAGAACACTAACTACTATTCTCTTAACAATACCCACGAGCGCAACGTGGCTTTCTTTGCCAACGGCACCTATTCATATAAAGGCCGTTATACGCTCAACGGCACCTTCCGTTATGAAGGTTCCAACCGCATGGGCAAGTCTCGCTCGGCACGCTGGATGCCAACTTGGAACGTATCAGGAGCATGGAATATACACGAGGAGTCGTTTTTCAAGAAATGGGAACCCACCTTGTCACACCTCACCTTCCGCGTATCTTATTCTCTGACAGCTGACCGTGGGCCGTCGTCGGTAACCAACTCCTCCGTCATCTTGAAAGCCGGCAACCCTTTCAGACCGTATGCGGACTTAAAAGAAAGCAGTCTTTACATAGAGCAACTTGAAAATAAAAGTTTGACATACGAAAAGAAACATGAGCTTAACTTTGGCCTTGATGCAGGCTTCCTTGCAAACCGTATCAATCTGAGCCTTGATGTATACGACCGTCGCAACTATGACCTCATAGGCGTTGCATCTACAGAAGGGTTAGGTGGTGAGATCTTGAAATACGGAAACATAGCGTCTATGAAGTCTAACGGCGTTGAGTTGACATTGTCAACCACCAATATAAAGACGAAAGACTTCTCATGGAACACAAACTTCATCTATTCGCACACCCACAACGAAGTAACTAAGTTGGTCACTTCACAACGCGTCATAGACTTGGTATCCGGCACAGGCTTCGCCCAGGAAGGGTATCCGGTAAGGTCTTTGTTCTCCATACCGTTTAAAGGATTAAACGAGAACGGCCTGCCCACATTCCTTGACCAAGACGGCAATGTAACCGTTACAGGTATCTTTTTCCAGAACTCCGACCCCGCCAAGATGAAGTTCTTGAAATATGAAGGAAGCGTTGATCCTACCGACATGGG
>CAZZNO010000086.1:0-12916 GCA_964655685.1 uncultured Prevotella sp. | reverse complement strand
TCCTAACTCTCCACCAGGTATTTCTTTATCTCAAACGCCCAGAGCTTATAGCCGAATGGCGAGAGAGCATAGCCGTCCTGCGTCAGCTCGCGGCGAAGCTCGTTGGTGCCACGCCTCACGAAGCTCTTGAAAAGATTGATATACACTATCTTGTTGCGGTCGCAATAGTGGCGGAGGCTGCGGTTGAAAGCCGCCACGGCGTCCGTCTTGCCCTCCACGTCTTCACGTTTGTAGCCCTCGTTCACGGGCAGGAGGCTCTGCACATACAGCTTTGTAGAGGGCGACTGCTGCCGAATCTTCCTGATGAGAGCTGCATAACGGTCGAGCAACGCCTGAGCCGGCGTGCCGTCGAGAATGTCGCGCGAGCCAACCATCAGGAAAACCGCCTTTGGCTTGCCCTTCAGCACCTGCCCGAGACGGCGCCCAACCCCGTCAACATTGTCGCCAGCTATGCCACGGTTGCGCACATGCTTCCATCGCAACAGCACGTTCCAGTCGCCGGCATACTCGGTGAACTCGTCGCCGAGCATCACGACATCAGTGCTGTCCACAGGCCGCATCTTGGCAAACTCCGCAACCTTTTCATTGTAAAAACTCGCCTGCGCCTTGGCTCCCGTCACCACCAACGCAAGCACCATTACAACCAACATTCTTTTCATGCGGCAAAGTTACAAAATATTTCGAGCCAAAAGAATGAAAACAGGAATATAAATCGAAAGCACCTTGCAGTTTTTTTCCTAAACCCTAATTGGAAGTCTCCTTTTTCTTCATAAAGCCAAAAGGCGTAAAGCCGGATAAAGAATAAGCTTCAAAAAAATAGCACAGAAAGATTTTTACATTACCCCTTCCGTGGTTTGCGTGTAGCTCACGAGGTAGTGCTTTTGCCTGAAATACGCAATTCTCAGTCAAAGTTGCAATACATTGATAATTAGCAAGTTGTAGTTTTTGAACAAAACCGTAGCTTTTTCAGCATCTTCTTTACGGCGTAAACGAGTCGTATTTACGCCGTACATAACTGCTTTCTACGCCGTAAATGAGCCATATTTACGCCGTAAAAATGACACTAATACGCCGTAATTACAACACAGAGGCGACCCACCAGCAGTGCCGGCGGGTCGCAACCATTCAATTGTTAAAGATTTTAACTTCTTGTTGACCTATTTTGCAGACCACTGTTTTTTGTCAGTTATCTTTACATCTGCTTCTTTTATTTCCCATATACCGCTTTCTTGCCGTTATGGATATACACCTGACGGGCGACGGGCTTGCTCACCTTGCGCCCCGACAAATCGTAATAGACGGCGCTATCGCCTGCCGCAGCGTTTATTTGCTTTATTCCCGTGGAGCCGGCGGTCGTTATGGTCACGCTTACCCTGCTGTCAGGAAGCTTGGGAATGCGGGGGTTATACCTGTAGGTAACGGTGGTGCCATATATGTCTACATCGTTAGGAAAAGCCAAATATTTCTTTCCGTCCCGGCTGACGACCTCTGCCGTTGTCCCGTTTTTGCCCACGCTTACGCTTTCAATCCTTGAGCCGTCGGCATCAGCCGAAAGCTGTATGCCGTTTTGCGTTGCCGAGAGCTTTACGACGGCAGCGTCAATCTTCTGCCCGTTGAGGTGGGCTACAGCAAGCGACGCGCAGGGGCTAAGGTCGATGGCTGAAAGCCGGTTGTCGCCGCAATACAGGGTCTCCAGACTTGCGCAATTGCCAAAGTCTACTGATTGCAGACGGTTGTTTTCACACTCTATATATTTCAGCGATGGCGAATGCGAAAAGTCGAGTGACACAAAGGCATTGCCATAGCACCAAACCCTTTCCAGCGCCGTGCAATTAGACAAGTCAAGGGCAGAGAGCTGATTGGTGTGGCAATTCAGCTTCTCGAGCTTTGCATTATGAGTCAGGTCAAGCACCTTCAGGCTGCACTTTGAGCAATAGAGGCTTGTCAGCCCTGTGCAAGCAGCAATGTTGAGCTCCGTTATGGGGTTCTGACGGCAGTCGAGATATGTGAGAGCCGTGTTCTGCGAGAGGTCAAGCTTTTGCAGCTTGGCGTCCTGACAGTCAAGGTAAGTCAGCTGCTTGTTAGCCGAAACATCGAGAGACGTAAGAGGGTTTGAAAAGCAGTTGAGCGTTTTCAGAGCCGTGAAAAACTCCAGCCCCTTGGTGTCCTTCACGCCGAGTTTTGAGATGTTGATGGCGGTGATGCCGGCTATTTCCTCCGGTGTCAGCACGCCGTCGCTGCCATAGCCTTTCATCTGTGACGTTCCCGTATTGGTTTTCAAGTAAGTGCGGAAAGCCTCGTCCGGGAAGTTCACCTCGTTTATCTCTATGCCGGTGTCTGAACCCTCAGATGGCGCTGCCGCCTGCCTGTATTCTACATACCACGCAAGAGTGTCAGCCTGCGCCGTGCTCTCAGCGCCAGCGCCAAACGCTTGCCCTGTAGCCAATGCCGCCAGGGCAGCCAAACAAAGTAAATGGTTTTTCATGTTATAGTGGTTTTATGCGGTTATCGTTCAGCTAAAATGCCTTTCAATTTTTTTGTCAGCTCATCCATTTCGAGGAACACGTCGTCCGTCTGCCCTGCCTTCAGAAAGCCTTTGGTCAGAGCTGAGAAACGCGCCTTCAGGTTTTGCAGACGGCTCATGGCGGCGTTCAGCCGGTAAAGCAACTGTCCGCCGTCGGCGCCATTAAAATACGGCGACTCTACCGCTGCCTCTATTTGCTTCAACCTCAAATAGCATATGCGTATCTCGAGCATCAGCTTGTAGTTGTCAAACTCCCGTCGGTTCTGCCGTGGCTCTATTTTGCCCAGTGCCTTGCAAAGGCTCTCGGCAGCCTCAGCCATCTTGCCCACGCTGTCCGGCGTGAAGGCGCTGCCGGAAGGCACAACCTCTTGCCGCGCCTGGAAGAAACTTGAAAATATGCCCAGCTCGTCTTTTCCGAGCCCATACCTCGCCCTGCCATAGTCATTGACGAATGAGGCAACATCAAGAGAGTCTGCCTGCATGGAGACCGTCTTGGCGAAAGCCGACATGAGGATGCCGAACGCCGGCATGGGGTAGACTTGCCTGATGGGCTGCATGGACGTAACGTTGCCGCTGCCGTCGTAATGGAAGCCGTAGGTACCGCTCGTAGACCACGATGTCTGCACCATACCCTCATAGCCGTGGCTGCGGGCGTAGGGCACAAACGTGCGCAGGTTATCGAAATGCTTGCCCCACTGCGTGGTGTGGACATCGTCGGGAGCCGAGCGCAACGCCGTGGCACCCCAGATGGTGGCTCCCGTAGCCATCACCTTCTCTATGTTGCCAAACCTGTCGGGCTTCCAGCCATAGTTCCAGTCAACGTAAACCAAGTCCTTCGGCAACCTGTCTATGGCTTCGGGGTGCTTCATTATCATGTCCGCCCAAATGACCGGCCGCTTGCCCAAGCCGTGCACTATGTCGCACATGAGCTTGACATAGTCTACGAAAAGCTCCGACCTGTCTACCTTGCGGCAGTCCTTGCAACTGCCGAGCAGGTAGGTCTCGTCCGCCCCGATATGGAAATAGGGCGACGGATGGAGGGCAGCCACCTCCTTGAAGATGCTTGTGAAGACCTTCCGCGCCGTTTCTTTCTTCAACGGGCACACCTGCGACACCTCCTTGCTGTCCTCTTTCAGCGCGGCATAACGCTTGTGGCGCAGGATATACTCGCAATGGCCGAAACAGTTTTGCAGCGGCACCACGTCAATGCCAAGCCGCTTGCAGCTTGCCACAAGGTCCTTTACCTCCGCCTCGGTGTAGGCAAAGCGGTTGCGCAGCGTGGCATTGTCGCGAAACGGGAACGTGGCTTCATATTCCATCAAGAGCGTGTTGTAGCCCTCGCGCGCCAGCTGTCCGCACATCTCCTTTATAGCGCTCATCTCCATCACCTGCGCGCGGCAGTCTATGTAGAAGGCGCGCACCTTGAAGCCCTGCGCCTGCACACAGAGGGCAGGCAGCAGCCCAAGCAACAGAAACAAAATCTTTCTCACCATAAACACAAGCTTTTAAAGTATCAGCCGCCCGCTTTCCTTGTCACAGAACAGCGTGGCATTGGCATGCTGCCTGAGCACCGAGGCAGGGCACGCCGTAGAAACAGGCCCGTAGAGAGCCGCCTTTACGGCTTCTGCCTTCTGCCTGCCAGGCACTACATTGAATATTGCCTTTGCCGCCATCATGACGGGAATGGTGACCGTAACCGCCCGTCGGGGCACGTCGTCGATGCTTGCAAAACAACCGTCGTGAACCTGCTGCATGCGGCAAACATCGTCAAGAGCAACCAGCTTTACCTTCTTCGGGTCATTGAAATCTGCCTCAGAAGGGTCGTTGAAGGCGATGTGCCCATTCTCGCCTATGCCCATGCAGACAATGTCCAACGGGTGCTCTGTCAGGATCTTGCTATAGCGGTCGCAAATCTCGTCGCCTGTAGCGTCTTTCTGATAGAGGAAGTAAACCGAACGCAAAGGCACGTGGTCAAACAGATGGCGGCGAAGAAAATTGCCAAACCTCTGTGGCGCATCCTCCGGCAGTCCAAGATAATCGTCCATGTGGAGCGCGTTCACCCTGCCCCACTCTATATCCTGTTCCTGCAGCGAGGCAAGAAACTCGTTCTGTGATGGCGCGGCGGCAAAGAGTATGTTTACCGTCTCCTGCTGTTCAAGGAGCCGGCGTATCTCGCCAGCTGCTGCCACGGCGGCTGCCTGCCCCATCTGCTGTCTGTTGTCGTAAATTCTTGTTCTCAGTTTACCTGTTGTAATTTCTTTCATTTCCATGACTTATAAAAATATCAGCTTATTTCGTTTCAAACAATGACCATGCAATGGTGTTGGCAAAAGCCTTGACAAAGCCCTCTGACTTAAACATCACGGGAATGTCTCCTGCCTGGAAATACATGTTGCGCGCAGCCTTTTTGCCGTTGGTCCAAATCATTGGCCGCGAGCCTTGCTCTGTTTTCAGGCTCACATCATCAGTCTTGCCAAAGTTTTGCCAAAAAGCGTCCAATCCCGCAATATCATCAATGCCTTGCCCTGTCTGCAGGCTGATGAAAGCCCCGTGGCCTTCGTCAATGTACGCCTTGAAATCGCTTGCCGCTTCCGGGCTCCATGAGGCCGTGGAGCCGTCTGCCGGGCTGTTTAACCACAAGATGAGATTGTATTTGTCAAGCTCACCTTTGCCAACCTTGCTCATGTCAGAGACGTAAGTCGTTTCCGCATAGTAGTCTTTCATGGCATGGCTGTCAAGCCATGTTTTCAAGGCTTCCAGCCCGTCGCCTTGCACTGCTTCCTTGTCCACGATTGCCAGAATGCGCTTGGGGGCAATGGTTCCTTTTTTGTTTTTCAACAGGCTCAACGCTATAGTGCGCCGCCCTTCGCCCTGCGCATTGTCGGTGGCGTATTGCCAATACATGGCACCCCGCAAATTCCAGTCGATGACAGCCTGGCACTTGATGGCAAGTGAGCGTGGGTTGTCGTAACTATAAACAAGCGTATCGCCGGCATCTGCCAGATAGGGCACTTGTGATTCCTCGCTCCATTTCTCGGTAGCGTCAATCTTTAAGTTGTGGTTTTTCAGCCATGCAGCATATTTGCCTTTGCCCCTCCCGTAGAGCGGCATACCCAGCACTATCTTTGAGGCTGGCACGCCCTTCTTCAGATGCCTGTCTACAGCTTTTGAACTTGTCATCCAGCCTGCTATACCGGATGGATAGAGTGCCGACTGGTGCTTTGGCGGATTGCCCATGTCGTATGCCATGACATTGACAAAGTCAAGATATTCTATGCAACTGGGAAAGTCATAATAAGCACCATTTGAGATGGTGGCACATGTCAGAAGCAGATTATTGCCCAAAGCTTTACGCAAGGAACGCATCAGCTTGCTGAAGTTTTGAATATCGTCGGGCGACGAAGATATGCCGCCTGCACCCACTGTTGGGTATTCCCAGTCAATGTCAATACCATCAAGATTAAATTCATCTGCTATGCGACGGCAGTTTTGAGCAAACGCCGTACGGAACTTGTTTGAAGCAGCCATTTCGCTGAAACGCCCACGGGCATGACCGCCAACGGAAAGCAAGACCTTCAGCTGCGGATTCTGTTTCTTCAACGCCACGATGGTGCGAAGCCGCTCCGGATTTTCTATTACCACGCTGTCGAATGATTCGCTAACGGCGGCAAAGGCATAATTGATGTGGGTCATAAGCGTAGGGTCAGGAATAATCTTTGACCCAGACGTAACATACGCCACCACAATCTTAGATGTATCTGCTGCCGTGACGCCGGCACTTGCCGATGCAGCAAGTGAGAGCAAACTATAAAGAAGAATTAATAATCTTTTCATCGTTACTTATAATGAGACTGTTTACAGCTTTCTTTCTCCACCTATAAACACCTGCTTGATGTTTACATTCTCGTCGAAGACAACAATGTCAGCATCATAGCCTTTGGCAAGTTTGCCTTTAGTGTCGCCAATGCCCATTACACGGGCAGGATTTTCGGTCATCATCCTCACGGCGTTCTCCATGCTCTGTCCTCCCATGAAGTGCATGTTCCTCACAAGACGGTCGGCTGTAGCCACGCTTCCGGCAAAAGCCGTACGGTCGGGCAGCTTTGCCACACCGTCCTCTATTATGACTTCCTGCCCGTGGCTGCGGCTCCCTAATATGCTCGGTCCCTCGGGCATGCCAGCCCCACGCATAGAGTCGGTTATTAGGGACACGCGTTCCACTCCTTTGTTCTTCAGGGCAAGCTTCATGAGAACTGGTGGCACATGTATGCCATCAGCTATAAGCTCTATGGTGAGCTCGTCGAGAAGATAACCTGCTTCTATGCAACCTGCATAGCGCATGGCATTGCGGCGCACGATGCCGTTCATGCACGAATAGAAATGGGTGATATGCGTATAGCCATGCTTGATAGCCTTGACAACATCGTCATAAACAGCATCTGTATGGGCTATAGACGGGAGGATGCCGCGCCGCACAAGCTCATCACCCATTTCGAGCGCACCAGGAAGCTCAGGAGCCACGTCCCACCGACGTATGTCCTTGCTGCGTTCCAAAATTTCCATATACTCTCCTGGCGAAGGATTGCGGAGGTAACGCGGGTCTTGCGCGCCACGAAATTTATAGGCAAAATAAGGGCCTTCCAGATGAAGCCCGGCAAAAAGGGCTCCACCCGTGGAATACTTCACTTTGTCGTAGACATCTATAAAGTTGAGCAATTCCTTGTTGTCGGCGGCAAGCGTAGTCGGGAACAACGTGGTTGTGCCGTGCATCATGTGCGTACGCGCAATGGTACGGCAGTCTTCCTCCGTACAGTCCATGAAGTCGGAGCCGCCTGCACCGTGGGTGTGTATGTCTATGAAGCCCGGTGAGACGTAACATCCCCCTGCGTCAAAGGCTTGGCAACCGGGGATTTCCGGGTTGCCTGCCTCTATGCCTGATATTTTTCCGCCAGAGACAATTACTGAACTGTCCGTTAGTATGCCCGACGGGGTAACAACTTTACCATTGTATATTTTCAACATGCTGTTCATGTTTTTTATTTTGCTTTTATTTCCATGTTTTTATCTTATAGCCTTTGAAGGCATAGAATATCAAATAGAGGAAGCAGGGCAGAAGCACCCAATAAGCTTCGCGAAGACCCATGCGGTCGGCAAACAAGCCGTAAACTACAGGCAGGAATGCGTTGCCGCAAAGAGCCATTACCATAAACGACGAGCCGCGGTTGGTGTGTGAACCTAAGTCGTGGATTGCCAATGGCCAAATGCCTGCATAGATAAGGGCATTGCAAAAGCCTAAGGCATTGAGGCAGAATATGGAAAGCGAGGTTGGATGGCCGCTTATCATGACTGTGCCGGGAATTACCAGGACAAGAAGCGACAACACAAGCCCTGCCGTGACGCTGACGCGAAGCATGTGTAGCTGGCTTACGAAACGAGGTATCAGCACAATGCCGGCACAATAGCCTATGAGGGAGCAGAGCAACGTGAGGCTTGGAAAGATCTTTGCCTCCTGAAGGCTGTAACCCATGCTTACGGCATAGCTTATGACGGTGTCTACAGACACCACTTGCTCAGCAACATGCAAGAACAAGGCAATAACGCCAAGGACAAAGTAGGGATAGCTCCATATACTGCGGCTACCTGCCGTGGGACGCTCTGCCATAGCATCATCTCCATCACAAGAATCAACATGCGGCATAGGGATGAACCTTACGGCAAGCCCAAAGAGGAACAGGAATGCTGCAAGAACGCTGTAGGGCAGGATTACACGACGTATGATGCTGTTCAAGAGCAACACTCGCTCTGTACCCACAACAAGATTGCTTTCTATAACATGAAAAGTTTCTGCGTCGGTAGGTCTCAATATCACGGCTGCGAATATGAGCGGCGCAAGGATGCCTGCCGTCTTATTGCACAGCCCCATGATGCTTATCCTGCGTGCAGCCGAGTTTATTGGGCCCAAAGCTGTAACTGTTGGGTTGGCCACGGTTTGCAACATGGAAAGACCGGTGCCTATTATGAAAAGACCGGCAAGGAAAAGCGGATAGCTCCTCAACAGCGCCGCCGGCACAAACACCGCAGAGCCAAGGCTCATTGTCCACAGACCCACCGTTATGCCACGACGGATGCCGATACGGTCGAGCACCTTGGAATTGGGTACCGACATGAGCAGATAGGCTATATAAAACGACATGGCAACGAGGTACGACTGGGCGTGAGACAGCTCGCAGCACACCTTGAAGTAAGGTATCAAGATGGAGTTGACCCACGACACCATGCCGAAGATGAAGAACAATGCTCCCATCACGACGAGGGCTAAACGCCTTGACGACGGTGCCTGCATGTGTATGTTGGATTGTTTCATGTTTATACGGGCAAAATATAGACGGCGTACACGATCTAAGGATTGCTTACCGAGAGAGTGAACTCACGATGGTTGCTGATGCCATTACGCTCTACAGAGATTCGAAGCTTGAAGGTGCCCGCCTTTGGAAAGGTATAAACCAAAGTTGGATTTGTGCCTATCTCTACGCCGTCAAGCGTCCAAACCACTTTAACGCTTCCGTCGTTAGGCGACACCAAGACAGGTATTGTGGTTTCAACGCCTGCTACGGTGCTTGTGCTGGAGCCTATGTCCGTATAGATATATGGCATCTCATCGGGAGCAAAGGTGGGGTTGTCCGCCGAGTCGTCAACACAGCTTGCCAACAGCATTGCCATCAGAAGCATTGCAAGAAAATACAGGATATTCTTTTTCATTGTTTTTATTGTCTTTTTTAAACCATTATTTTTGTACGTCCCACCACACGGGATTGGTCCAGTCGTCGGTTCCTTCCATGCGGTCGACAGCCTCCTGCCATGAGGCGGCATTCTTTTTCTGTTCCTCCAAAGGATACTGCATACGGCGCGGGCGCATGCCGTTGCTTTGGTTTTCTTTTGCGGCTACGTTTTTGAACATGACATATTTGGAAGGCATCTCGGTGCGGCGGATGTTAGACCATGCCTCAATGGGGTCTATGATATAGAGAATCCACATTTGCTTCTCTATCTCCTCAAGAGCCTCGGTGCCTCCTGAGGCAACTATCTGCGACTGCTTTTCGGCGAAAGCATCGATTTCAGCGTCAGGCGGCAGGGTTGCGCCAAAAAGGCTCCACTGCTTTATTGCGGCAACCAATCCTTTCTTGTAATGCTCCTGCGCCGTGCCGGAAACAATGTTCCAGCCCCTCACAAGTGCCTCAGCACGATAGAACTCGGTTTCGGCATAGCTCAGATGGATGTAGGGCGCGTCGGCAGCTGTAAGGAGTTTTGACGGCTGCATTTTCTGGTACTGATGTGTGACGGAATAGTTTTTCCCGTCGATGGTTACCTGTATGGTGGGTGCCCAGGAGTTGTAAATGAAAGTCTGGGCAGGAGCGCCTAAATATTTTCCATTCTTTTGGTAGACAATGTCGGTGATGTCGGTACGGTCCTTGTCGGTAAAATAGGAGCCGCCTATGAAACGCACTCTGGGGTCGCCGTCAAGGGCGTCGAGGAGCTCGGTCGTCATACGGAAGTCGCTGTACTGCCTGTTTTCGATAAACTCATTGGCATATCCATTGCCAGGGCCTTCGAGCTGGCGGCTGTCTTCGTGCTTGACATAGGCTATATCATCGTTGCTCTCCATCAGCCCTGCCTCTATGGCAGCCTTAGCCTCCGACTGTGCCAACCCAGGGTTTACCTTTATGAGGCGCATGGCAATGCGCAGCCAAAGAGAGTTGGCAAACTTGCGCCATTTGCTCACGTCGCCTTTGAAATAAAGGTCGGAAGACGGAACCGAGGCTGCCGGATTGAGCTCGGCAGATGCCTCGCGCAGCTCCTTGAGGAAATCCATGTAAATGTCCTCCTGCTTATCATATCGGGGCTTGACTTTGTTGTCAAAGTATATGCTGGCAGCTTCAGTATAGGGTATGTCGCCATAATAGTCGGTGAGCTTAAGGAATGCCTCAACCTTCAGTATGCGGCCTATGGCGTGCATGTTTACCTCGTCGGGCTTGCCTGCCGACTGGTGCACAAGCTGTACGGCATTTTTTATGATGTCAGGATAGAACACTGTCCACAGGCGCTCCATATAGGCTGTGTTCTTCTTTCCCTTTCCTCCATACTCTTGCATGCTCCATCCTCCTATCCACTGGTTGCAAAACGCGCCGGGATAGATCATGTATCGCAGAACGTTTTGGTAGTTTTGCGAATGGGCGAGCTCTATGGTTGGTATGAGCAACTGGGAGGATATAGACGTAGCCTTGGTGGGATTCTGGTTCAGCTCCGTCATATCGGCGCAACCCATCAGGCTGCATGCCGCAACAATAAAAAGACAGTATCTTAACGTTTTCATATATCAGATGGTGTGTTTAGAATTTTATTTTTGCCCCAAAGCCGAATGTCCTTCGTGACGGAAGCGAGCCGAGCTCAAGGCCTTGGCCGTTGCCATTGTTATAGGAAGACTCAGGGTCGATGTTCTTGACATTGGAATGGATGATCCAAAGATTGCGCCCAAAGGCTGACAGCGTCAATGACTCAATGGGGGTGTTGGCGAGCCAGGCTTTCGGCAGGCTGTAGGACAAGGACACTTCGCGGAGCTTTGCAAACGAGTTGTCGACAACGAAAGGTTCGGGCGACGAGTCTTGGAGCGACTGCCAGTATCTGCGTGGGTCGACATAGACGTCGTTCTTCTCGTAGGTCACGTTGCCATTGGCATCCTTGACCTCTTTTACGCCCTTTGCCAGATAGCCACCCGTGGCTGTCCACTTGTCGGCATCGACACCTGCCGCAAGGCGTGCCTGCTCAGAAGCTGCCCATTCCTTGCGCCCTTCAAGCGTCTCCTTTGAAGTGCCGTTGAAGTGGGCCTGCATCATGCTCATGGAATAAAGGTCGGCGCCAAACTTCATGTCGATGAGGAAACTCATTGACAAGTTCTTGTAGCGGAAGGCATTGCGAATGCCCATAGTGAAATCGTAGTTGCCATTGCCCAGAACCGAGACCTCGCTCTCAGTTTGCGGGAGACCATTCTTAAGAATCATCTGCCCGTCGGCGGTGCGCAAGATTTTCTTGCCTACAATGACACCGTAGGGCTGCCCCTCGCTGGCATATATGAAGGCGTTTGCCCAACGGGCGGCTGCAAGCTCAAAATCCTTTACGTCCTCGTGCAGTTTCACTACCTTGTTATCATTCTTGGCAAAGTTGGTGGTAAATTCCCAGTTGAACGACTTGCTGCGTACGGGAACCAACGTAAGGCTTGCCTCTATGCCCTTGTTGTCTATCTCGCCGGCATTGATTACAGCCTTGGTGTAGCCTGTAGCCTTGGAGACGGGAAGGGACAGTATCTGGTCCTTGGTGTTCTGGTTGTAATAGGTGAAGTCTAAGCTCACGCGGCTGTCAAAGAAGCGTAGGTCAAGTCCGAACTCTATGGAATGGGTCTTCGTTGGCTTAAGATTATAATTGGGCACCGATGTAGAAGAAATTTGTCCCAGTGATACGCCATTGACCGTGTAAGGCTTAAGTCCATACTCAAGCTGCAACTGGTAAGGATTGGTGTCGCCGCCCACTTTCGCCCACGACGCACGCACTTTGCCAAACGAAAGCCATTTGCCATGATTGAACAGGTTTGAGAAGACAAGGCTGCCCGACAACGACGGATACCAATAGGAGCGATTGCTCGGGCTGAGCGTGGACGATACATCGTTGCGCACGGTGAAGTCGAGGTAGTAGGTGCTCTTATATCCAAGGCTGGCTTGTCCAAAGGCTGACCTCACTGCCTTGCGCGACAACGTATGTTGTGTTTCTATCGTACTGTAATTGGTTATGTCCCTGAGATTGGGAATGACCTGGCTCTTTCCGGTTTGCAGAAACGACTCATACTTGTATGTCATGTAGTTGGCTCCTATGAAAGACGAGATGTCAAAGTCGCCAAATCGCTTTTCAAAACGCAACATTCCCTCATAATTGAACTGATTGATCTGGTTGCTTCGTTCTCTCATCTGCCCTTCTGTATATGAAGGAGTGTACTGGGGCATGTACTCGGTAAAGCGGAAATTGTAAGCGTCAACGCCCGTGCGGAATGTAGCTTTCAAACAGCTCAGGATGTTATACGTGAATTTCACCTGACCTATAAGGCGGTTGCGCGACGTAGTGTTTTTCATTTCGTTGATAACCCAATAAGGATTAATGCGGTAGATGTTGCCATTCCAATCGTGATACCTGCCATCAGCATCCTTATAGTTTTCGCCCAGCCATTTCTGGTTGAAGCTGGGTGCAATGCCGATGAGGGCGTTGCCTATGTTGCTCGGGCTGTCGGAAAGAGCCGGACGGTTATTCACTTTCTCGTAGGTGTAAGTGGCTTGGCCGTTGATTTCAAAA
>CAZZNO010000085.1:0-12917 GCA_964655685.1 uncultured Prevotella sp. | reverse complement strand
ACGCAGACTGTGATATTATGTATCCTGAAGATGTCTTGGACAATCTGCCTGAATAGGCTGTCTCCAATTAAACTAACTGAAATTTGATTAGTTCGGGGAATTTGTTGAAAGTTGTTTGTCCGCAATTGACTTAAAATGAGTAAATGCTGAATAAGACTAATGAATTATATTGTAATGAGTGGTAATTGGACAATAAGCAATTAGCTGATTATATTCCGCTTTAGCCACAAGTCGAAGAACTTGTCATAGACGGTGTATGTGTCTTCGTTCTTTGTTATGAAATCTTTTTCTAAGAGGCCTTTTATTGCCGAGTTTACAGAGCTTGGCGATGGCAAGTGGTATTTCTTTGCGAAAGAGCCGCTACTTACATTCTTTGCCTTGCCTTCGGCTGCTATGGCTATAAGTACATTGCGTTGTTTTTCCGGCATCTGGCGGAGTATTGCCTCGTAGGTATCAGAAGCAATGTTTATGTTATAGTCTATTGCATCGTCTATCATGTCGGTGGTGCAAGTAGAGCCCTGCGAAGTCTTTAAAAAAAGGACGTTCATTATTCTTTGCATGTAAGATGTAATGCCGTCAAAGCGGGAATAAACCTCGTCCACTACCTGATGTTCAATGTACTTACCTCTTTCTTCAAACTTGCTTATGGCAAAGTCTCTGTATTTGTCTATTGACAGAGGCTTAAGGTTCATGAGCAGGACGCTCTGATAGAATGGGCGTGCTGGCGACGTGAAGATTTCGCCCATAAGGTGGCGGTGTGAGCCTGAGAATATGAAGTGGGCATTGACGCAGCGCTGTACGTAAGTGCGCAATAGTGCCTCAATGTTCTTGTCGCCGTAGTTGGTTATCTGCTGGAACTCGTCAATGGCTACAAGGCACGGCTTGTCGGCTTGGTTGAGATAATAGAAAATCTCATCAAGGGTTACGTCAGGATTTTTGATCTCGCCAATGCCCAATCCCCATGACGGTTGTCCGTTGATGTCGAAAGATATTTCAGAGCGTATGGAAGAAATAATGTTTATGAATTTCTCCCATACGCTCCTGCCCATTGGCTTCAGCTCGTCAATGATTGCCTTGCCAAACATGTTTACCAGGTCACTGACCGAGTTGGTAGAGTATATGTCTATTAAGAAGGTATAGTATTTTTCTTTTATCTCCTGCTGGGCAAAGCAGTGGCGTATTAGCTCTGTCTTGCCTATTCTACGTGGAGAGATCAGTGCTATATTATTCTCATTGACTAACAGTTCTGTTATCTGCTTCGTTTCTGCCTCACGATCACAGAAATATTCCGGTCCTGCGTATCCATTAGTAACAAAAGGATTGTTCAACTTCATATCTTTGCCATTTATTGTGGCAAAGATAACACTTTTATCACGATTATCAAAAAATGATTATCAAAAAATGATAATGAAGCCCTTATTGTTCGTCTGTTCTTTCTTATAACGTCTACCAGGCTGTAGATACGTTGCTTACTTTGGCGGCTTGCGACGTAACGGCAACCTGTGTAGGTCTCAAGTCGAGGCGGCACGACAACATTGTTCGTTTGCCGGCAATCTCTGTGTCGATTATGCATCCTCCGAGCTTGTCGCTCTGGTATATCATCATTCTGACGGGGAAGGTACCGTCGAGTCCTGACAGGTGGTCAACGGCATAGTCTACGCCGCGCTGCGGCTGTCCGCCCTCGCGCAGAGTTTTCGAAGCAGGCACCTTGCCGTCCTTGTCGGGTTTGCCGTATTGCGCGCGTTTCTTGGCAAGGTCAAGGTCCCAGTGGCAAGTTTCGCCCGGCTTGTCACCTTTTAATATAACAGACACTTTGCCGTCGGCTGTAGGCTTCACGCGGAATGAAAGCTCTGTCATGGGAGCTCCAATGCTTATGTTCTGAGCCTTCTTACCGTTCCATTGGCGTGAGTTTGCGAATCGTGGAGTGACTTCGTTCATCCATTTGGAGCCTATCCTGCCATCTGAATCCTGTATCAGTTCGTGCAGCACCAGCACGCCGCCCCAGTGCTCGCCTACTTGCAGCCAGCCAGCCTCCACGCAGCGTCCGCCGTCGATGGTGGTCAGTGCCGGCACGCTCATGCCGTCGTAGAAGTCGACGCCTTGCGCCACGAGGTCTTGGTATTTGTCTATCGGCTCGTTGGCTCGCTTCATCCATTGGCGCGTGAAGCCGCCAACGATGTAATCGAAATTGTTCCAGTGCATTATGAACGTGCAGTCGCCGCCCGGCGGGAAGTCCTCGCTTATGCAGTGCCAGCCGCCGTTGAGCTGTGGTGATATCCAGTAGCCGCGTGCGCCGTAGTTGGCAAGCATGCTCAGTTGTCCTTTCTCGTCGGTGAAGATAGTCGGGTTCTCGCAAGGATGGATGAGCAGATGCGACTTGTGGAAGTGAATGTCATCGTCGCTGACAGCGTATGATGCACCGTCGGGAATAGCGTATTTCAGCGTGTCCATGTTGATGCACTTGCTGTAGCTATACTTATTGATGAAATCCCATTGTTCAGGCAGCACGGTTTTTTCGCGTGGATATATACGTGTGGTGTGCATGCCGTAGGCAAGGCATAGCTTGCCGTCGTAGACGAACGGCGTGCCGGTGCCCAGTGTCTCCCATTGCTGTTCTATTGGCACAGCTGCTTCATGCTCAGTCCAGTGGACGAAGTCCGTGGTAGACAGGTGCTCGAAATAGTGTCCGCCCCTGCCGAACTTGCTGCGGTGTCCGCGGCGGTCAAAGAGATAGAACAGGTGGTAGCGGCCTTTGTACCAGCATGCGGCAACGTCGCCCACCCAGGCGTTGTGCCATTGTGGTGTGAAGAATTGAAATCCTACCACTTTATTCTGGCTTTCCTCGCTGCGTGTTGCTTTCAGGGCAGGGGATGAGAAAGAGGCTTTGCTCACTATCTTGGGGTTTGCGCTCCATGAGGCGAAAGCTTCCTTCTTGGGATAGCCGAGGGCGAAGTCGTTGTCCATCAGCTTGCCGTCTACATATATAGTAAAGGATGGGCCGGTGAAATTGATTACCACGTCGTGTTTTTGCCACGGGTTGGGCAGTTCCGCAAGAGGGAAGCCGATGGTCATGGTCTCTACCTTGTGATCGCCTACAGGTTGCACGAGCCCGATGCTTGCCTCCATCACAGGCAGCGTGCCGTCAGCCATGCGGTTGGCGGGATAGTTCTGGCGTATGCGGTCTTCGGGGTTCCATTGGCGCAGCTTAACGTCTATCACGCCTGGGATTGACAGAACGTCTACGGTGTTTGAGAATGGAGACAGTTCCACGCTCATGCTGATGGCGAAGCCCTTCTCTATGTCTGAGGGCGCAGTTACGGTGCCCTTTGGTTGGGCAGAGGTGATTTGAGTCGTGGAGCCTGATGGTTGGCTGAATGTGTAGTTTTGGCTTAGCAGCTTGATGCCAGCCTTGTCTGCTGCCATGCAAGACGGTGCAAACAACAGCACGGCAAGAAGCAAAAGCAAGTTCTTCATGAGTTTTTATGTTTTAAACATTAGAGTTGTATGGCACAAAATTAAGTAAAAAAGTGAAAAGCAGCAAGATTTAGAACTTTTATTTTGTGCCTTGCTTTTTATTTTGTTCGCCTATATATAATAATGTATATCCTTTATTTCCTAAACTATGGCACGAGAAATTATAAAAATTTACTTTCATGTAAAAAAGTCTTTTTATGTTTTACTGGCGCTTCTGCTTATCAAGCTCCGATTAACGTTTTATTCTATGTGCATTTCATAACTCTAAACGTGTATATATCATTGTATATTAACATTTTCACGCTGTTTTTTAGTCCTGTCATAATTTTACCTTTTCATGCATAGTTTTATGGTTGTTGCATATTTGTAATATTTTTCGTTTATGTAAATAATATAAGCTTTAATTCCTTTTGATTGTTAAATAATTTCAAGTTTAGATATGCTAATGACATATATGCAAAATATTTTTTGGTCAAGAGACGTTTTTTTGCTCCTTCCAGATGTCTGATGGCATGTGGTTTTGGTGGTGTTGGCTTGATTTTGAGGAGAGTCAGGTAGCCATTTTCTAAATGGGTTATTTATGTTCCAAACGGCTACTTTGTAAGGAAACTTAACTAAAAAGAGGCACCTGTATAATAGTTCTAAAAAATTGATTTTTAATTATTTATCTATTTATATTGCCTTTATTTTGCCGCTTGTCTGTCGTATAAAATTCTTCTTTACGGCGTAATCGTGACTTCTTAACGACGTAAACATATGTCGATTGCGGCGTGAATGTGTGACCTTTACGGCGTAATCGTCTCACGTTTACGCCGTAAAGATAAAGCGGGGAAAGCGTCAATGAATTGCTATTTTTATAATATGTTGATATTCAACTATTTGTAACTTACGCTGAGAATCGTGTATTTGGAACCAAAGTGCACTTTGATGAAAACTCGGCTATTCTTGAAAAGACTTTTGTAAAGTTATTTCTTTGTCTTTGTTTCCCCGATTTTCTTTAATTTTTTGGAAGTCTTTTGAAGTTTTTTATAACGATATAGCGCTTTTTCATCGTCGCTCGGAACCTAAAATAAGGGTTGATTTGTATTATTTCCTGTCAACTGTGTACGATTTAGTGTATTTGTATGGTAAAGCGCGATTTTTGACTTGAAATCGTACACCATGTTTACATTGTGTTTTTTAATTTTGCGACGTTGATAATGAATGCGCTCTATGCTATATGCATCTGGAGCTAAAGAATGATGAAAAAATTAAAACCAACAACAACATTTTTTATGAACAAAGATTTACGCCGCATCTTTAATGCTCGGTGGCTGTCATTGATGGCCGTCGTATTACCTCGCCAGCCTGGGGAGAACTATTGGAAAGCAGCTTACTGGTGAAAGCTGCAAAACTGTATCGTGGAAACACGACTATTAACTCTTACATAACTTTTAAAACTTAAATATGCTAATGGAAAAAAGAAAAATGAAAGGAAGCTTCATGCACCGCATGTTATGGGTGGTGATGGCTACCTTTGCGATTGTAATTGCCGGATGTAGCGATAGCAATTATGATCCACAGAGTGCTTTTGATCTTGGAAAGGCGTATAACCCCAATAAGCCTATAAAGGTGGGGCAAATATCGCCGACCACAGCCAGCCAAGGCTCGCAAGTTCTGATTTATGGCGACAACATGGGCAACGACACCTCTCGCATCAGGTTGTATCTTGGTGGTGAGAAGGCTGTGGTGATAAGGAGCTTAGGCGATGCCATGTTGGCAATAGTGCCTCCTTCGGCTTATGACAATGATGACTATTCAAGTTCCATCAAGGTTGAACAGGTTGATACTTTGGGAGAAGTGGTGGCATCAGCTGTCAGCGATTCGTTGTTCCACTATATACCGAAGCTTCTTTCGTCCAACTACTTAGGTGAGAAATATGAGAACAACACTAAGTACGACATCAAGGACGGCCCATTCGACGACTGTGGTGGCTTCGAGCGTCTGTTGTGGTTCTGCTTCGATCCGCTTGATCCTGACATGCTCTACTGCGCTGGAGAAACTCACGGATTCCGCTATTTCGATTTCAAGAATAAATATGTGGGAACCCTCTCTCTTACTGGTATTCCTAACAAGAACATACAGAGCGTCACCTTTACGCTGCGTGGCGACCTGATAGTTGCCAATTATCAGAACTCTGACCAGGCTATCGGTGTATATATGTTGACACGCGAGTCTGGATTCAAGGAGACTCATGAGCTTGTGCAGGCACGCCAGGTGCAGTCTGTTTGCACGCATCCTGAAAACGGGCGTGTGTACTATACCCTTACAGGTCTTGGTGAAGTATGGAGCGTAGACCCATACAATCCTGAGGATATAAGGCGTGAACAGAAGATGGTTCGCTCGGGTACCGGTTACAACATCGTATGGCATCCGACAGGAGACTATTGCTACATTACGCAGTTTGACCGCCACACCATCTGGAGGGCAGACTACAACCATGACACCGAGGAACTCGGTCTCCCTTATACCGTAGCTGGAACAGACAACGCAGGTGGCTGGGTAGACGGAGTAGGAACAACCGTTCGCCTTTGGAAACCTTGGCAAGGATTCTTCCTTAAGAACCCCGATTACGCTGGACAGGAAGATGAATACGACTACTATTTCAGTGACAACCGTAACCAGTGCGTACGTTTCCTGACTCCAATGGGACGTGTTGAGACATACGCCGGTCACATCGACAATGGTAATAAGGATTTCCGTGGTCTTAGAAATGGTGACCTTCGTACAGAGACCCTGTTCTTCTGGCCTGAGGCTTTCGTATATGACGCAAAACGTAATCAGATGCTTGTAGGCGACACAGGTAATAATATCATCCGTCGTTTAGGCTCAGAGGAAAAAAGTAAATAGGCAACCTAAAAAAATAGATATATGAAAAGAATATTATCCGTGCTGTGCATGTTGGTCTTTGTAGCCTCCTATGCATTGGCACAGGGCACTTTCACAGTTACTGGTACCGTAACCGACCAAACCGGTGAGCCGCTGATTGGCGTTAGCGTAATTGTGCAAGGTGTACCTGGACTTGGTATCACCACCGATGCAAAAGGTAAATACAAGCTCAACAACGTGTCTGAGGACAACAAGTTGGAGTTTACGTACATAGGCTTTGACAAGGTTGTCAAGCTTGTCGGCAAAAACCGCGTCATCAACATCAAGATGAAGGAAAGCGACAGCCAGCAGATTGACGAAGTCGTTGTCACCGGTACTGGTCTTAAGACCAAACTCAATGTGACGGGTGCCGTGACAAATGTCGACGTAGAGGAGCTGAAGTCTAATCCTACAGGATCCATCTCTAACGCCCTTGCAGGCGTTGTACCTGGTATTCAGGCTATGTCTACGAGCGGTCGCCCGGGCAGCGTGTCTGAGTTCTGGGTGAGGTCTATCTCCACGTTCGGTGCCAATACATCGGCACTGGTTCTCGTTGACGGCTTCGAGCGTGACCTTGACGAAATCAACGTTGAGGACATTGAGTCGTTCACAGTGCTTAAGGACGCATCTGAGACTGCTATCTACGGTTCAAGAGGTGCTAACGGCGTATTGCTCATCACCACTAAGCATGGACACGACGGAAAAATCAGCATCAGTGGTAAGGTAGAAGGTTTCTACAACACACTGACAAAGGTTCCTGATTTCGTTGACGGTTATACGTATGCCAAGATGGCTAACGAGTCGCGTATCACCCGTAACCAAGAGCCTCTGTACTCTCCGACGGAGCTTGACCTCTTCCGTACTGGCATCGACCCAGACCTTTATCCTAATGTAAACTGGAAAGACATAATGCTGCGCGACGGAGCATGGAGCCAGCGCGCTTCGCTCAACCTCAATGGTGGTGGTAGCACTGCACGTTACTTCGTATCTGGCAGCTATATCAACCAGCAGGGTATGTACCGTGTGGACGATACCATGAAGGACTACAATACCAACGCCAACTATCAAAGATGGAACTACCGTACCAACCTCGACATCAACGCCACGAAGACCACGCTCGTAAGCCTCGGCTTCTCAGGCTCGCTTGCCAAGAGCAACGACCCAGGTAACGGTACAGGCAACATCTGGAACGCTGTCATGGGTTATAACCCGACGCTTATGCCGGTAGAATACTCTAATGGTTATGTTCCGGCTATGGGTACAGATGGCGGTTTCAACCCTTGGGTGTCTGCAACTCAGACAGGTTACCAGGAAAACTGGAACAATAACTCGCAGGTAACTATCAATGTAGACCAGAAGCTCGACTTCATCACCAAGGGTCTTCACTTCTACTTCCGTTTTGGTTACGATACATACAACAGCAACTGGATTCGCAGGTTGAAGTGGCCCGCTCAGTACAAGGCTACCCCGCGCTTCAGGTATCCTAATGGTGAAATGCAGTTCACCCGTATTGCTGAGGAAAGGCAGATGGAGCAAACTGCTGGTTCAAATGGTTCAAGAAGGGAGTTCATGGAGTGGCAGTTCGACTACAGCCGTACGTTCAACAGGCAGCACCACGTAGGTCTCGTGTTCAAGTACAACCAGCAGTCGAGTATCGCAACACAGAACATCAATGACATCAAGGACGGTATCGCACGCCGTAATCAGGGTATCGCCGGACGTGCCGAGTACGACTGGAAGCACCGCTACTATGCCAACTTCAACTTTGGTTACACCGGCTCTGAGAACTTCGCCAAGAACCACCGCTTCGGTTTCTTCCCTGCAGCTTCGTTTGCTTGGAACATCCTTGAGGAGCCTGTTTTGAAAAAAGCTCTTCCTTGGATAGAGATGTTCAAGGTGAGGTATTCTATCGGTAAGACAGGTAACGACAACCTCGGAGGCGACCGCTTCCCATACCTCTATACCCTTACCACAACAGGTGATAATGTTTACCAGTTTGGTGACTACAACTACGAGCGTGCTTATCAGGGTATCTACTACAGCACGGTTTCTTCTGACAACGTGACATGGGAAATCTCAAAGAAGCAAGATCTTGGTGTAGACTTCTCGTTCTTCAATGATGAGTTCTCAGGTACTGTGGACTACTACTATGAGCATCGTACAGGTATCTACATGAGGCGTAACTACCTCTCTTACATGGTTGGTATCAATGGCGGCGCACCAAGCGGTAACGTAGGTGAGACAGAGGCACGTGGTTTCGATGGCAACATCGCATGGAAGAGGAAGTTTGGCAAGGTCAACCTTACATTGCGTGCCAACATGACCTACAGTAAGAATAAGATTCTTGAGCGCGACGAGCCTTCAACTATATATGAATATCGCCTTAGCAAGGGTCACCGCATTGGACAGGCTTTCGGTCTTGTTGCAGAAGGTCTTTTCAAGGATTACGACGATATACGTAACTCTCCAAGGCAAACTTTTGGTGAATACGAGCCTGGTGACATCAAGTATAAAGACATCAATGGTGACGGTGTAATCAATGGTGATGATGAATGCGCTATCGGTGCTACCACACGTCCTAACCTCACATATGGCTTTGGTGTATCTGTCAAGTACAGTGGCTTCGACTTCAACGTCCACTTCCAGGGTGCAGGTAAGTCTACATTCTTTATCAATGGTCCTTCGGTGTACTGGTTCAATTATCAGGACGGATGGGGTAACGTGATGAAGGACATGGCTGAAGGCAGCCGCTGGATTTCACGCGACATCTCCGGAACAGCTGAGACTGAGAATCCAAATGCCGAGTATCCACGCTTGAGCAACTTCTTCGGTCTTGAGCGCAGTGCTGGTCAGGCAAACAACAATCGCAACTCTACTTATTGGCTGCGTGAGGGCAAGTACATCCGCTTGAAGACCCTCGACATCGGTTACACTTTCCCAAAATCCTTCCTTCGTAAGATTTACTTGACTAATGCTCGTGTATTCTTCGTAGGCACGAACCTGCTGACATGGTCGAAGTTCAAGCTTTGGGATCCTGAGATGTCAAGCTCAGATGGTAGAAACTACCCATTGAACCGCACTTACTCACTTGGTATTTCGCTCAACTTCTAAGAATTTGGAAACGTTTATGAAAAACAAAAAATATATAATATCTGCCGCCATTCTGGGAATGACCACCTTGCTCCCAGGCTGCAGTGACTATCTCGACTCCGACTATCTTTTTAATGAGAGGATGACTACGGAAGACGTGTATAGTAACAAAGATTACATCAACCGCTTCCTTGCGGAAGCTTACTCGTATCTTGGCAATATTCGTGTGCAGGAAATATGCAGTAAGGACGGTAACCCGTTTAACTTCTGCGACGACATGGCATACGATGACCGCCCCGACAATAATAGAAACTATGCAGCTTGGAGAAACGGTATCTATGACGAGTCAGGTACTAATAACAACTCTCTGGCTACATGGCAAGCTTGCTATCAAGGTATACGCCAGGCATCGTTGTTCCTGAAGGACATAGATAAGGCTACGGTTTTCACCGCTGATGAGAAAACCGATCTCAAGGGACAGGCTAACTTCCTTGTCGGCTATTTCTATTGGTATCTGCTGCGTATGTTCGGTCCTATTCCAATCATACAGGGCGATGGTACGCTCAACTACATGGACTCTTACCAGGATCTCTCGTTGCCTCGTAACACCTATGATGAGTGCGTAGACTTCATTGAGAGGAAGTTCCTTGATGCAGCAGAACAATTGCCTCTGGCACGTCCAGCTCAGGAAATTGCCCGTCCGACACGTGGCGCAGCTCTGGCATACCGCTCACGTCTGCTGCTTATGGCAGCAAGCCCATTGTTCAATGGCAAAGCTCCTGAGGCTTTCTCAGCTGCACTTACCGACGACAAGGGCAAGCGCCTGCTGCCTACAGAGTACAGGGAGGAGAAATGGGCTAAGGCTGCCGCTGCCGCAAAGGATGTGATGGAGATGAACAGGTACAGCCTCTATGTGGCTTATACCCGTGCCAACAGTCTCGACCCGTTGGCATTCCCTACCACTATTACTCCGCCTCACGACGATCAGTTCTCTGACAAGGATTGGCCTAACGGATGGAAGAACATTGACCCGTTTGAGTCTTATCGTTCTCTGTTCGACGGCGAGGTGCCTGCCAACGAGCTTCTCAACACCGAGCTTATCTTCACTCACGGACAGAACAACAGCTCTGAGAACATCAAGGTTATGGTAGGCCACCAGCTCCCAATCTCGGCAAAGGGTGGTAACCACCACTGTATGACTCTTAAGCAATTGGATGCTTATTACATGGCAGACGGTACGGATGCTCCTGGTAAGGACGACGAGATAGGCCGTGGCGATGGCTCTCAGCGTGTGAAAGGCTACATGAGCAATGAGGTGCGCAGTCAATATCCTTACTGCAACATTCCTAATGACGTTTCTTTGCAGTTCGCCGACCGTGAGCCGCGCTTCTACGCTTCTGTAGGCTATAATGGTTCTATCTGGAACTTGCTCAATTACGACAGGAACGCACAAGGAGAAAACAAGAATATCCAGGTGTGGTACTATCGTGGCGAGCCTGACGGCTACAACACACCAACCGGTGGTAAGCTGGAAACTGCTATTGGTATCAAGAAGTTCGTGAACCCATACGATATGGGTAGCGGCGGCGGTTATGCTACAGGTCGTATTACTGACCGTGTACCGACTGACATGCGCTATGCTGAAGTATTGCTCAACTATGCCGAGGCTCTTAACGAGCTTACTACTTCTTACACTATTCCTTCATGGGACGGCAGCACCACTTACAACATCAGCCGCGACGTGAACGAAATGAAGAAGGGCGTGCAGCCTGTACGCATTCGTGCCGGTTTGCATGATTACTCTGCTGAGGTTTACAACTCGCCTGACCTCATGCGCGCAAAGCTCAAGAGAGAGCGCCAGATAGAGTTCTTTGCTGAAGGCAAACGCTACTTCGACCTCCGTCGCTGGATGGATGCTCCTACTGAGGAGACTATTCCTGTATGGGGCTTCAACAAGCTTGCCAGCAGAAATACACGCGACATGTTCTACGAGCCTGTAATGGTGCAGGAGTTCCCATGTACATTCTCTGACAAGATGTATCTATGGCCTATATCGCAGGAAGAACTCAAACGTAACCGCCGTCTGACACAGAACCCGGGTTGGACGTATGGTGAATAATCACAATAAAACATATCCCGTTAAGAATAATATCATGAAACATATTGTTAGGACAATCTTATTGTTTGCGGTGGCTCTTTCCGTCACCTCGTGCAATGATGACTGGACGGATGAACAGTTCTCGCAAATGGTCTCGTTCAAGTCAGTACCAAACGACTTGGGTGTCACCGATACCTACGTCCGTTACAAGGCCAACGGTGAGGTCACCTACGAACTGCCACTGATTGTGAGCGGCTCTACTACCAACAAGTCTACTCTCCATGTGCAGGTGGCTGTGGACAACGATACGTTGCCAGACCTCAACCAAAGAAAGTTCGGTAGCCGTCCGGAGCTTTATTTCGCACAGCTTCCTGAAAAGTACTACTCTTTCCCAAGCACCGTTGAGGTTCCTGCCGGCACAAGCCAGGGTGTGCTGCCTATCAAGTTCACGCTAAATGGCATTGACGAGGCTGAAAAGTGGGTACTGCCCATTACCATCGTTGAGACTCAAGGTACTGACTATAAGGCAAATCCGCGTAAGTATTACCGTAAGGCAATGCTTAGGATAAGGCCGTTCAACGACTTCTCTGGTGAGTATTCTTCTACACAGTTGCTCAACAACCGTGTTGATGATGGAAACAAGAATGCGTTCAACGGAAAGACATCAAGAGCTTACGTGGTAAACGACTCTACCGTGTTCTTCTATGCTGGTATACGCAGTGAGGACTACATCGACCGTCGTAACTACAAGATCTACTTCCACTTCACCAAGGAACGTTACCAGGGGCAGAAGTACTATGTAGACCTGTATGCAGACAACCCGAAGCTGAACTTCAAGGCTGCCAAGCGTGCATGCTATTCAGTACAGAAGGCTATGGACCCGAACAGGAAATACTTGGAGCATACGTATATAACGATTGAGAACATCGACTATACGTATACCGACTATACGACAATTCCGGCATACCCGTTCGAGTATCATGTGCAAGGTTCACTGTCATTGCAGCGTGACCTCAACATCCTTGTACCTGACCAGGATCAAGGCATACAGTGGTAACATTCTTCTGAATGTCGTAAACTTGACATGCCCAAGGCAAGCCATGACTTAGCGCACATGGGTCATGACATGTCCTTGGGCATGTATATTTTTCAGGCTTCTTACTTATAACCAAAATTTGAAACATGAAAAAGTCTACACTTAATTTTAATAGAGCCATAATACGTCGTACATTGCTTTCCTTGACTTGTTGTATGGCTCTTGTCGCAAATGCCGATGTTGTTGGAGGTGAGGTCTACACTATAGTCCTTGCCAACGCAAACAACAAGACGTTGTTTGTAGAAGACTCCT
>CAZZNO010000084.1:0-13364 GCA_964655685.1 uncultured Prevotella sp. | reverse complement strand
TATAAAGAATTTCTGAGATAGGTTGGTTTTTAAAGGAAAAAGTTGAGATTATTTTATAGTAGATGATTATTTTGATGATACATATCCTACGAGCCTGTCGGTGCGCTCGCCTTGACCTTTGTAATAAACCAAGGCTTGATATTTGTTTTCTGTCTGAAAGAAACTGCCTTCGGAGGGAACGGGGCGGAAGGTGCCATCTGCTTGTTTCATGAGATATTGGTAGCTGTAGTAACCCTGCTTGAGCGGGACGGCGCATTCATATTGCTTGGCAGCTTCGTTCCATTGCATCTTATATTGGGAAGTAAAGCGGTCGTTGGTCCATTTGCTGTTGAGATAGATTTCTTTTGGCTGGTTGCTCTGTCTTTCCTCAAAGGCTGAGGATGAAGTCTTCAGGCTAAAGTGCACCATGACATAGTCTGACTCAGTGTTGTTGTTGACATTGTCAGAATTGCGGATAATGAATGCACCATTGGCATCCTCGTCGTAGGTGTAGTTAGGCCGCGGCTCATCAGTCCACACCCACGCCTGATAATGCTTGCCGTCCCAGCCTACGCGCTCCAAGCCCATCGTGGTGTGCGTAACGTCGAGAGTTTCAAACTTGCGGTATTCGTTCCCCGCAGGGAAGATGAGGTCACGGCAGTGGCTCCACTCCAGTCCGTTGCTCTTGGTATATTGCGCTTTCGGATTTATTACGGCATTATCCCACCTGCCGTTCTGCATCACCACGGTTTTAATCTGTTCTTGCGGTGCCGTCACGTTGATGTCGCCATAGCTGAGGCGCATGCTTACTTGCTGATGGCTTTTGTTTATATCGATGTCGGTATTGGCTGTGGCTTCCAAGCCTATATTCATCCTTGGCTCTACAATCATGAAGCATGCCGTAAGCACAGGCTGGTTGTCGTCGTTTTCGTTATAAACGGTCACGCGATAGTTGCCGCTCATCTTAGGACGGCATTTCTCGTTTGGTATCTTAATATAATAATGTGTATAGAGCTGGTTTGTCCCCACCGACTGCTCATTGTCGTCAATAGTATTGCCGGATGCAAAACCATCTACGTAGTCGCTCTCAAAGAGTTCTTCGGAAGTGGTCCAGTCTGCCTCGCAGTGCTCTATTCTGTAGCAATAGCGGTGGTAGGTGTGCGACAGTTCATCGAACGAGATATTAATAGCCTTGTCTCCACGAAGCTCGATGACCGGCAGGGGAGCCGTCCATTCGTCATCGGCGACGACCTGCAAAGAAGCGATGTTTGGTGCGAGTATCTCGTTGCGCTGAGCCGTAGCTGCGATTGAGCTAAAGAAGGAAAGCGCTATGCTAAGGAATATGGAGAGGTGCTTCATGGTGGGTGGGATTAATAAAAATACTTCGCCTTATAACGGGATAAAAAATGAAGGTGTATCAAAATGAGCCTGGTAGGCTGGTAAAGGCTTGAGATACAGCGGCGACCCTCCGTGGGTCGAGGTGCACACTCTGTGCAACACCCCGCCTCACCTGCTTCGCAGGATGAGACGGGGTTTATCAAGCGTAGAGCCTTCCAGGCTCTATAAGCTCATTTTGATACATCCTCATATATGACCGACCGATGATAAACTCACCAACTGGTGATAAACTATCGATTGGTGAGAAGCTTACCAACGAAGGGTAAGCACGGCTAAAGAAGCCGTGCTGTAGAGATTTTACTTTTCAATAGCAGCTACGCCTGGGAGCACCTTGCCCTCGATAGCCTCGAGCATTGCGCCACCACCGGTAGAAACATAGCTCACCTTGTCGGCAAGACCGAACTTGTTGATAGCAGCAACAGAGTCGCCACCACCAACGAGCGAGTAAGCACCGTTCTCCTGTGTAGCCTGAGCTACAGCCTTGGCGATAGAGCCTGTGCCGTGGGAGAAGTTCTCAAACTCGAACACGCCTACAGGGCCGTTCCAAAGGATAGTCTTAGAGTTGAGGATAATGTCCTTCCAGATGGCTACGCTCTCGTAAGAAGCGTCCATGCCCTCCCAGTCCTCAGGAATGCTATAGATAGGATATACGGCGCGCGGAGAGTCGTTGTCAAACTCCTTTGCGCAGAGTGTAGCTACGGAAAGGCTGATGTTTACGCCCTTCTCCTTAGCCTCTTTCAGCACTTCGAGAGCCTCAGGGATGAGGTCGTCCTCGTGCAGAGACTTACCAATCTGTCCGCCTTGAGCTTTGATGAATGTGTAACCCATGCCGCCGCCGATGATGAGGTTGTCAACCTTGTCGAGCAGGTTCTTGATGACACCGAGCTTAGAGCTTACCTTTGAGCCGCCGATGATAGCGGTGAAAGGATGCTGAGCGTTCTTCATGACGTTGTTGATGGCTGTCACCTCTTTCTCCATGAGGAAGCCGAGCATCTTGTGATCCTTGTCGAAGTAGTCGGCGATGACAGCTGTAGAAGCGTGCTTGCGGTGAGCTGTGCCGAAAGCGTCGTTTACGTAAACGTCGGCGTAAGAAGCGAGCTTCTTTGCGAACTCCTTCTGACGATCCTTCATCTCTGCCTTTGCGGCATCGTACTCAGGAGTGCCTTTCTCAACGCCTACGGGCTTGCCTTCCTCCTCAGGATAGTAGCGCAGGTTCTCAAGCAACAGAGCCTCGCCCGGCTTCAGTGCAGCAGCCTCTGCGTCAGCCTTGGCGCAGTCGGGAGCAAACTTAACGTCCACGCCGAGAGCCTTGCTCACGTTTGGAACAATCTGCTTGAGGCTCAGCTTAGCAACAACCTTGCCCTTTGGCTTGCCCATGTGGCTCATCATGATGAGAGCTCCGCCGTCAGCGAGAATCTTCTTCAGCGTAGGCAGGGCACCACGGATGCGGGTGTCGTCGGTCACGTTGCCATTCTCGTCCAATGGCACATTGAAATCTACTCGAACGATTGCCTTTTTGCCGGCAAAGTTGAATTCATTGATTTTCATCTTACCTAAATTTTTTATGGTTTTACCTTTTGTTCAAACTTGTGGGTGCAAAAGTACGAAAAAGAAGCGAATGGCGAAAGCCTTATGCTCTTAAACTATTTAAAAACCGCACTTCTTGCGTATGTCCTTTGGCACGGCATTCTTGTTGACCATGAAGTCCATAGTGTTTGCCACGATGAAGTTCTTTGTCATGTACCAGATGCCTTTATAGTCTCCGGTCTCGCCCCAAGAGTTTTTGACCATGTAATATTCTTTTCCGTTCTGGTCTTTTGCTATGCCGAAGATGAGCATTCCGTGGTCGTCGGTCAGCTCCCAGTTGTCATAACGCTCCTGGCGCTGCTTCTGTGTAGGTACGACTTCAGGTGCGTTCACGCCAAGCGAGTCGATGATGTCCTTCTTCTTTGCCGGAGCCAGCTTCAGCCAACGTGCCATGTCGCTACCCTCGAGGCTTGCAAGCTTCTTGTCGTCGTACATGTAAGCAAGTCCTGTGCGTGTGAAGCCTTCTTCAGACACGTCGCCGCCCCAAGCCACGGTGTAACCGTTCATGATGGCATTGTCGATGATTTTAGACAAGTCGTCGATAGGCACGTTCCATGACAGAGGATTACGCCAATTGTCCTGCACCTCTACAGCGAATGCCGTCCAGAAGGGATGGTGGGTGTAGGATGTGAAGCTGACATAATTGTTGCAAGCTGCGCTGTCAAGACCGATTGATGCAGCAAAGCTCTTCGGAGTGTATGTCTTGCCTTGATATGTGAACTGTGTCGGGCACTTGCCGAGATATGCATCGAGGATGCCCTGTAAGCCGACCTTCCAAGCCGGTGAGAGCTTCTTTGCGTCGCTCTTTGCCACTGCCTCAACGTATGGGCTCATGACTTTAAAAAACTCGTTGAAATTGAACAGCGAATCGCCATATTGGCTTCCTGTCTTTGGCATTGCGTCCTCAGGGCAGATGCCGTAGTGCTGAATAACGAAAAGAGGGTCGTAGCAGCTGCCGCCTTGCGAGAATTGGCAGTCGCCATGCAGACGCACCACCTGAATGGCGCGGTCCATGTATGTCTTGTTAGCAACGAAAGCTTCGCACAAGTCGTAGGTCTTACCGGTGTTTTTCAGTATCTCGGCTTCAAAGAAGCTCAGTGTGGAATAATCCCAGCAGGTACCCGAGCGGTTTTGGTTCTTTATGCTCGTGATGGGATTCTGCTTTACGACTGTAAACACAGGCTTGTTCGGGTTCTCATCTTTCCCGTTAGTGGCTGCTCCTGCGCTGAGAGTCAGCATGGCGGCAAACGCCGCAAGGATAATTTTATTTATCATTTGTTATAATTTTGTATATGGCTACAAAGTTACAAAATATTATCCGCAAGCAGAAAAATAATCAGCACTTTTTTCATTTTCCGGCATTATAATTTTAGAGTTTTTTCTGGCATTTTAGCTTGCGAACTTGTTGATGATGCGGCGCGATTGCGGAGCCGGCCTGCGTTTGTGTAAATTGCGAAGCAGATTCAGGCTTGCGCCGGCGCAAAAAAGTATATTTTTATGAGGCGTGTTTTTTGAAGAAAAAAACACTGGGGCCTTTATTCTTTCTTTAATATTTCTTTCTTTATTTCTTTTATGTCACTTTTTCACTTTTCTTTTTTCTTTCTTTTTTTTCTTTCTTCTTTTTTTGATTTTGCTGTTTTTTGCTTGATTTTGTTGATTTTTTTGGCTTGAAATCGCAAACGAATCTAACTATCATGAAGAAAGCACTTTGCACGGATACAGATAAAGCCACAAACAACTATTATGGCAACCAGAGACGGCTGTCATAATAATCATAAGTGGCTGTTATGGCTTTCACGGACGGCGTGCGAGCGAGGCACGGACGGCGTGAATACTCTGTTATTTGTTAGTTTGCCGCAGCCATATAAGCCTCGACATCCTTCGGATGATAAGGTATGCGGTCTTTGCCTATGAAGCGGCAGCCGTCCTTGGTGATGAGCACGTCGTCTTCGATGCGTATGCCACCGAAATCCTTGTAGGTTTCGAGCTTGTCGAAGTTGAGAAATTCCTTGCAATGGCCGGACGTGCGCCAGTCGTCTATCAGGGCAGGAATGAAATAGATGCCAGGCTCGTCGGTTACGACGAAGCCTTCCTCCAGCCTGCGCCCCATGCGGAGAGCATTGGTGCCGAACTGGTCGAGCATTGGGCGTGTTTCCTCGTCGAAGCCCACGTTGATTTGGTCAAGACTTTCCATGTCGTGAACGTCCATGCCCATCATGTGTCCCAGTCCGTGGGGCAGGAACATTGCCTGCGCTCCTGCCTTTATGGCTTCATCAGTGTCGCCCTTGGCAAGTCCGAGCTCTTTGAGTCGGTCGAACATGAGATGGCATACGGCGAAGTGTACGTCCATGTATTTCACGCCAGGTTTCGCCACTTCCAGCACGTAGTCGTGGCAAGCCTCAACGATGGAATAGATTTCGAGCTGGCGTTGCGTGAACTTGCCGTTCACGGGGTAGGTGCGCGTGTTGTCCGAGCAATAGTGCTCCATTGTCTCTGCTCCTGCGTCGCACAGGGCGAGCCTTCCGCTTTCGAGTACCGCCATCGACGGGTTGCCGTGCATTATCTCGCCGTGCTGTGAGAATATTGTCGGGAAGCTTACCATAGATCCGTAGGAATGGGCTATGCCGTCAATTTGTCCGCCGACATATTTTTCGGTAACTCCCGGCCTTGTGAGGCGCATGCCCGTGGTGTGCATTTTGTAGCCAATGACGGCAGCCCGCTCCAGTTCCTCTATCTCCTCCTTACTCTTTGTGGAGCGTTGCTTTACCACAGCCTTTATGAGCTTCATCGACGCGCTCTCTTTCTGCTGGTTAGGATGTATGCCGAGGAGGTCGAATATCTGAATCTTGATGTCGGCGCGGTAAGGCGGCAGGAAGTGGATGGCGCGTTTCTGGCGCAGGGCATCGTTGCAGATGGTCTTAAGTGATTTCATGGGGGCAGAGCTCTTGACGCCTACCTGTTCGGCGAGGTCATAGACGCTGTCTACGGAGCCGTACCACACGATGTCCTCGATGTCGATGTCGTCGCCCACAAGAGTCTCTATGTCGTTGTCAATGTCGATGACACCCACGAGCCCGACGCGCTGCTGCCCGAAGTAGTAGAGGAATGACGAGTCTTGTCGGAAGGGGTAATAGGCGTTGTTAGGGAAGTTTGCCGGCGATTCGTTGTTGCCGAAAAGAATAATCACGCCGCTGCCCACGAGCTTCTTCAGCTCTGCCCGGCGGTTGATGTAGGTCTCTTTGCTGAACATGATAATGATTTTTTTAGTTCCTTTTCCTTGCAAAGTTACTAAACATTGGCTGAAAAGTGCGCTTTTTGCAAAAAAAATATGGGAAAAAGAAAATTTTATTGTCTTGCGGATAAAGTTTGCCCGCTGTGCGGCAACAGTTTTGTCGCATAGCGGTTAAAGTTTTGCCGCTGTGCGGTTAAGCTTTGCACGCCCTGTAAAGCCTCTTGCCACAGGTTTACAGGAGACTGCGTTTGCCGTCTCGTTCTGCCTTGGCATGGCTCATTCAAAATGAGACAAGATATACTCTACGGCCTCTGGCATAAGGCGTCGGGGCGAGCGTGGAGCGCCGCCAAGCCCGTGCTCCATAAGATTGCGGAAAGACAGCAGAGGCGACCGCAATTCGCGCAGGAGGGAGTAGCGAACGTAGGTCGTCGATTCGCGATGCGTGAGCCAATGGTCGTAGTGCTCCTGCGAGATGAAATATTCGCTGTCGTCAACCGATTCGCGCCATGTCATGCCCGTCTTCGTGACTTCCATTGCAAACGTAATGCAGCTCAACGGAGCCGTGGCGTATAGGAAAACTATGTCGCCCAGCTCAAAATGATTGCGCATTCCCCAGTCTATAAATCCGTTGTCGCGAATGAAATCCGCCACGCGAAACTTTCTGTTGTCGTAAGCTCTGATCCAGTAATTCATAATAAGTGCCTTTGCCTGAGCGGCGTTTGGCGATAGGCCTTAAATTGTAAAAGAGGGAGCCATACTTAGACTTTTAATTTGCTTATTTCTTCTTCTGTCAGTCCCGTTGCTTTCATTATTGTTTCGGTGGGGATATTTAGGGCAAGAAGGTTCTTTGCAATATCTGTTTTACTTTGTTTCATCCCTTGTTCCATTCCTTGTTCCATTCCTTGCTTCATCCCTTGTTTCATCCCTTGTTCCATTCCTTGCTTCATTCCTTGCTTCATCCCTTGTTCTATCCCTTGACGGAGTCCTTGTCGTATGGCGGAGGAGATATATGTGCGTTCTGTACTTACCACGTCCCAGAAATGGTCGTAGGAGTTCATTTGTGTGTCATCGTATGCTGATTCTTCCACAAGGTCAAGTGCCTTGCGGGTCTCAGGGTTTTCAAGCAGCACTTCGGGTGCTTCCCGTGTTTTCTCGTCAATTTCCGTAAGGAAGCGAAGCCAAAGAACCATCATCTTCTTATCGTTGAAGTTATGAGGCTTAAACTTTGGCAGCTCAATGAATATCAAGTGCATATCCTCTATCACTTGGTCATTGTACTTTATGTCAACAATTCCGTAATCGTGATAATAGTCATCAGTGTCATCGCGGAACACGTCGTTGACGAGGTTCAGTGAGTAAACCGGTTGTAAATCAGAATAGGCTCCACCCTTGTCGAGCTGTTTGACGTATGACTTTGAAGAATTGAAAAGCACACGCTTTAGAAACTCGGGTTGCCATATCATCTGCATTTCTACAATGAACGACCTGCCTTGCTGGTCCTTGCAGCTTACGTCAACGATAGTGTCCTTTAGTAGTGGTGTTTTCGGAATTAGCTCCACTGGAATATATTCAATGGATTTAATCTGTCCATCTTCGTTGAGGGGCAGCATGGCATTAAGAAAACTTATCATAAGGTCTTTGTGCTCGGCAAAGACTTTCTTGAATGTCAGGTCTGCTTTAGGGTCGAGATATTTTGCCATAGTAGTCTTTTTTGCAAAGGTAGTGCAAACTAACGAAATGGCAAAGGAAAAACGTTGTTTTTCTTGCAAAAGTTAGTAAATTGTGGCAGAAAAATTGTAACTTTGCAAGTATTATAAAATATTATAGTTTTGAACTGGTTATGAAAAAATCTTTTGTTCTTTTCTTCCTTCTTTTAGTCATGGTTCCTTCGTGGGCGCAGAAAGCTGTCAAGTCGTCGCATCCCTGGGCAAACAAGCGTGTGGCGTATTTTGGCGACTCTATTACTGACCCCAACAATGATGGCTCAAAAAATAAGTACTGGAATTTCCTGCAAGACTGGCTTGGCATAACTCCTTACGTCTATGGAATAAGTGGTAGAGAGTGGAATGATGTGCCGCGGCAGGCTGATAAGCTTAAGGCTGATCATGGTAATGACTTCGACGCTATAACCATCTTTATGGGGACAAACGATTATAACGCCGCTGTGCCTATCGGCAAGTGGTACAACGAAGTGGGCGATTCTGTTGTTGCTGCGCGTGGCAGACAGCCTCGTGGCAAGTACTATCTCATGCGCCGTTCGCCGGCACTTGACAATGGAACTTTCCGTGGCAGGATAAACATAGCCATGAAGAAGCTTAAGTCTATGTTCCCTGACAAGCAGATAGTACTTATCACTCCCATTCACAGAGCATACTTCGAGGCTGGTGCCAACAACGTTCAGCCTTCAGAGGATTTTCAGAATGGTTGTGGCGAATACCTTGACAGTTATGTGAAGAGCGTGAGGGAAGCCGGAGAGATTTGGAGTGTGCCGGTCATTGATCTCTATTCCATTTCTGGTTTCTATCCTCTTGATGACAACAACGCCAAGCTCTATTCTCACAAAACTGACACAGACCGCCTTCATCCAAATGACGCAGGGCACGCACGCATAGCCAAGACTCTTGTCTATCAGCTGTCTGCACTGCCCTGTACGTTTGAATAATATACAAAAATAAATATCCGCCTTAACTTTGCAGTTGAAAGTTTAGGCGGATATTCATAGTTTAATTAAATGTTTGCCCTTGGCTTGCTCACTTTAGCAGGTCTGGGCGCAGTCTTTTTGTCCTTTCCATTGCTTGGTCCATCTCCCATTGCTTTATCTTGGCTTCGTTGCCTGAAAGGAGAATATCCGGCACCTTCCAGCCTTTGTAATCGGCTGGTCGGGTATAGATTGGAGCGGCGAGAAGGCCGTCTTGAAAGCAATCGGATAGAGCACTTTGATCATCGCTTATGACACCGGGCACAAGACGAACCACGGCGTCGGCAATGACAGCAGCAGCCAGTTCACCACCTGTAAGTACAAAATCTCCCACGCTTATTTCGCGCGTTATGAGGTGGTCGCGCACACGCTGGTCTATTCCCTTGTAGTGGCCGCACAGGATTATGAGGTTTTGCTGCAAGCTCATGTCGTTTGCCATTCTTTGGTCGAAACGCTCACCATCAGGCGATACGTAGATTACGTCGTCATAGTCACGTTCTGCCTTCAAGGCGGATATAGCCCTGTCAATGGGCTCGCACTGCATAACCATCCCTGCAAAGCCGCCGTAAGGATAGTCGTCCACACGCCGCCACTTGTCGCGCGTGTAGTCGCGCAGATTGTGCAAATGAATTTCTGCAAGCCCCTTCTTTTCGGCCCTTGCAAGTATACTCTCGTGTACGAAGCCCTCTATCATTTCGGGCAATACTGTAATAATATCTATTCGCATGGTTGTTATCCAAATTTTTCGATGAAATCGTCCTCTGAGATTATGGGAGTGCCAAGTTGGTGAGCTTTCTGATTCTTGCCGCTTGTTGAGCTTACGTCGTTATTAATAAGGTAAGAAGTTGACTTGCTGACGCTGCTGGTAACTTTGCCTCCTTGGCTTTCGATGTAAGCCTTCAATTCGTTGCGGTTCTTGTAGTGATGCACGTCGCCGGTAACAACAAATGTCAGCCCCTTGCACTTCTCACCTGTTGCTGCTGTAGATGTCTGCTCCACGGTAATCTCATTTCTTAGCTTTTCATAAACCTCACGGTTGTCTTTGTCTGTAAACCAGGCCACAAACGACTTTGCTTTCTCCGGGCCAATGCCGGGTATCATAGCCAGTACCTCCTCTGCTTTGGGCGAAAACAAAGAAGACTTTTGCTGTTTCCCTTCGGCTATTGCCACTAAATTGTCTATTGGATAAGCCGACAACAGGCGGTTGCACACATCCTGTCCGCAGAGCGGTATGCAGAGGGCGTATAGCAAGCGTCGGGCTTCCACGCGTCGGGCTTTCTCCACAGACACAGCAATATTATGGGCTGATTTCTCCTTGAAACCGTCTAACCGCGCTATTTCGGCTTCATGGTCGGGTAGATGGTAGATGTCGGCGTAATCCTTAATCCATCCAAGATTGATGAATCGTTGCAAGGTCTGCTCTGATATACCGTCTACGTTCACCCCTTGTTTTGACACGAAACGGGCAAATTTCTTCAGTTGTTTTGCCGGGCATGAAGGATTGGTACAGTGCAGCGTTTTTGTGCCGCTTGCAGCACTAATCGTAATCTCTGTTGGTGAGCCGCATACGGGGCATCTGCCCGGAATTTCCAATGAGCCCTTTGTTTCGCGAATCTTTATGACTTTGGGGATTATCTTGTTTGCCTTTATGACCTCTATCTCCGTACCTTTGCCGCCGATGCCAAGCCTTTCACACTCGCTGATGTTGCACAGCGAGGCCCGCTTTACGGTAGTTCCCTCAAGCTCAACAGGCTTGAAGACGGCTACAGGAGATATTGTTGAAGCTGCGCAGCTCCACTCTATGTGGTCGAGCTCCGTCACGGCGCTTTCGTCTGCCCATTTGAAGGCAAATCCAGCTCGCGTGGCATGATGTCCGGTGACTGAGCCGGTGGCTGCATAGGCAGTATCGTCGTAGGCTATCACAAGTCCGTCAACAGGATATGGGTTCTTGCGCTTGGTCACCTTAAGTGTCCAACGATTTATAACCTCGTTGATATTCTCAAGTGTGGGATGCTCTATAAGCTCGTGGTCTACGCAGTTTAGCCCAACGCTTTTCAGCCAGTCCATTCGTGCTCCCCACGACACTATGTCCTCGTCGGTATGTACAAGGGTAAAAGGAATCCAATGGATGTGCCTTTCGGCTACTTCGGCAGGGTCTTTCAGTGTGAGCGAGCCGGAAGCGAGGTTTCGCGGGTTTGCATATTCCTCGTCGCTTTCAAGGTTGAATTTCTCAAAGTCGTCATAGCTTATCACGGCTTCGCCTCTTACCACGACGTGTCCGCTTGCTTTTATTTTAGAAGGAATTCCTTCTATTGACTTTGCCAGATGGGTGATATTGGTTCCTATATGTCCGTCGCCGCGCGTAACAACCTTTGTCAGTCGCCCGTTGTCGTAGGTAACGACGAGTGTCAGTCCGTCGAGCTTCCATGACAGCCATATAGGTTTGCCCTCTGCCCACTTCACCAAGTCTTCAGGCTTCTTGGTCTTGGCAAGCGATAAGGCTGGGTACTCATGGGCTTCTTTTTGCCCGATGGTGGTGTCGGCAGACACTTTGTGGGTTGGCGAGTCTGGAAGTACAGTTCCTGTCTCTTGTTCAAGGCGGCGCAATTGGTCAAACTTCGCGTCCCATTCGTAGTCGGTCATCAGCTCGCCCTTGCCGTTATAGTAAGCGTCAGATGCGTGGTTCAGCTCGTCTACGAGCTGCCTCATCAGTTCTGTGTTGTCCATTGAAATATATATTTATGCTGCAAAGATAATGATTTTTAATTATAAAAACATGTTTACTTGTCAGAAATTGCTAACTTTGCATTGTGTAAATTGCATCTATATATGAATGTCATAGTATCAGAGGAGATAGAGAGCGTCTGCCCGGGCTTTGTAGGGGCATGTGTTGACGCTCATGTCAAGAACAGCCAATATTGCCAGCCGTTGTGGGACGAGATTGAAGCTCTTGGCAAGCACTACCGTGAGACGCTTACCACAGAGACGCTCAAGGACTTGCCTGGAATTGCAGCCACCCGTCGTGTGTACCGTGCTTGCGGCAAGGACCCGTCGCGATACCGTCCTGCCTCCGAGGCTCTCATTCGTCGCATGTTGAAAGGCAAGGAACTTTACCAGATTGACACTCTCGTTGACCTCATAAATCTTGCCAGCATAGCCTATGGCTATAGCATAGGCGGATTTGACGCAGGCAAGTTCGTTGGCGATACGCTTACGCTTGGCGTCGGGCGTGAGGGCGAGCCTTATGAAGGCATAGGGCGTGGCATTATAAACATTGCCGGTCTGCCTGTTTATCGTGACGCAAAGGGTGGGGTGGGGACTCCCACGTCTGACAATGAGCGCACAAAGATTGACATTAGCACCACTCATCTTGTAGTCCTTATCAATGGCTATGACGGCAATGAACAGAGAGTAAGTGAGAATGCGGAATACATACAGCAGTTGCTTCGCAAGTTTGCTGACAGCGACGGCGGTTCTTATTTCCTTTATAAATAAATCAGTAAGCTTTAGTAATCTATAAATTTCAAACCTCTTTTTTCAAGTCAATATAATGGTAATAGGCATTGACGTGGGCATTAGCACCACAAAGATAGTAGGAATAAGTGATGATGGTGTTGTGGTTTCACCCATAAGAATACGCGCCACCGACCCGGTGACATCATTATATGGGGCTTTCGGCAAGTACCTGTATGACAATCAGATAGACCTTGGCAATATAGAGCATGTCATGATTACAGGCGTGGGTGCGGCATACGTCAATGCTCCAATCTACGGATTGCCAACCGACAAGGCAGAAGAATTTCTTGCCGACGGGCTTGGCGCACGCTATGAGACAGGTCTTGACCGTATGATAGTTGTCTCTATGGGCACGGGCACAAGTCTTGTCCAGTGTGATGGCGAAGATATTCGCCATATTGGCGGCATTGGTCTTGGTGGCGGTACGCTGGCTGGCCTTAGCCGTGTCATCCTTAAGACCGATGACATGAAGCAGATTATATCGCTTGCCCTGCAAGGAGACATTGCCAACATCGATCTTCAGATAGGCGACATCAGCCCTAATCCGTTGCCAGGACTGCCAAAGCATGCCACGGCATCGCTATTTGGCAAGGCAAAGAGCAACGCCGGGCGAGAAGACATAGCGCGAGGCATCATCACCACGGTGTTGCAAACCATAGGCTCGGCAACGATACTTGCCTCGCTCAACAGTGGCATACGCGAGTATGTCCTCATAGGCAATCTCACGCTCCTGCCACAGTGCAAGCAAGTGTTCCCTGGCTTGGAGAAGCTCTACAAGGTTCATTTCATAATACCGAAATACTCTGAGTTTTGTACGGCAATAGGTGCTGCTCTTTGCTATAGAAAAATTTAGCAGTTTACTTTTTGCCAATTCGATTATAAGTATTACTTTTGCAGGCGATTTATATAAACTAATTTGTATCATGGTTAAAATCACATTCCCGGACGGTTCTG
>CAZZNO010000083.1:9029-13392 GCA_964655685.1 uncultured Prevotella sp. | reverse complement strand
CTCAGCAAAATACAGTGAAGATTTCTATGCGTGATAATGATGCTTAGCGCACGGTGATGTCGTCGGTGCCAACAAAGACCTGGACACCGTCGATAGTATTGAGATCGGATATTATTTCGTTGAGGGTCTTCTTACGTTCGTCAACGAAATGTATTCTAAGGTTCATGTTGTCAGCGTTCTCGAAAACTACGTTGCGGCCATACCACCTGCCAATCTCTGCCATGATGTCCTTAAGTGGGACATCATGAAAATAGAAAAGACCTTCCTTGCGTTGGGTGAGAGGATAGATGTCGGTGGCTGTAACCTTTATCTCGCCTTTGGTTATGGATGCCTGCTGACCCGGGCTAAGCTCTATGGGGTTGCCGCTTGTCTGCACTGTCACCTTGCCTTCGACGAGGGCTACCCATGCCTCGCTCTTGGAATAAGCCTTTACGTTGAACGCCGTGCCAATGTCGTTTACCGTGAAATAGTCGGTCTCTACGATGAAAGGCCTCTCGGCATTGTGGTGCACGTTAAAGTAAGCCTCGCCGGAGAGCCTTACGCGCCTTTCCTTTTCAGAGAAATACTTGTAAAGCCTCAGCGTGCTGCCAGTATTGAGCCACACGGTGGTGCCATCGGAAAGCGTGGCGTGAAGGTCCTGACCTACAGGGGTCTTCAGCTCCACCATCTCGTTTGACTCGCTTTCACTCTGGGCTGTCGTTGCTGCCTCGTTGCCAATGATCACTACGGAGCCGTCGTTGGCAGGGGTGTATATGTGTGCCGGCTTTACTGAAACAGATGACAACGGCGGCAGGTTGCCGTTGTTGATGGGTTTGAGGTTGCGTATCATAATGAACAACAGGCTGCATGCGGCTACTATGGCTGCGGTGTGCCACACTTTTGTCCACACGTTCTTTCGGCGGCGCAGTCCTTTCCTCAACGCCTCCCATTCGCGCTCCACGTCGGGCTCTGTGCCTTCAATGCGGTTTAGCGCGCTGTTTATGATGCTCCTCTCAAAGTCGGAAGCAAATATATCTTGTTCTTCTTTGTCCATATATTATAAGAAGTAGGTATTTAGGGTTGAGTGGACTGATTTTCTATATTATTTGCATTAATTTGCAAACGTATCGACTTCATTGCTCTGTAAAGAGTCTTCCTTACGGTTTCAATGTTGCTGCCGGTGTGTTCGGCAATGTCTTTGTAGGACATGTTGCTGCGAAAGCGCAGACTTATCATCTCCCTTGCCTTGGTTGGCAGCCGCCTTATTATCTGCTCTACGTTGCGCACTATGGCTTCGCGCTCCTGCCAGTTGTCGTCGGTTGAAAGCGGGCTGTCGTCGGCAAGCATGTCTATGGGCACGGTGGCGAGCTTTTTCTGTTCTCGCGCACGCTTCAACGAGGCATTGCGCACACTGGTAAAGAGGTAGGCAGGAAGTTCTTCGGTGGACAGGTCGCGGTGGGAGAGCCATAGCGTGGAGTAGCACTCCTGCACTATGTCGCGCGAGGCTTCGTCTTCCCCCGTGATGTCACGGCTCATCCAATAGAGCCGCTTATACATCTCATGGAAGTTATCCTCGATTTGTTTCCCTGTCAATTGTCCTCTCTCCACTTAAACAATGCGTCCTTTATAAACTTGCGGCAAAGTTAATACTTTTTTGCGTTTTACGGTTTGTTTACGTGTATTTTTTCAGTTTTCACAGGATAATGTTGTGAAGCTTTCTTATTGGTTTGGGAGGTAAAGACTATCCGGATAAAACAAATCCCCATCTTTCACGCCTGAAAGATGGGGATTTGTGCTAACCTAAAAAACTAACTCTTAAAACCTAAAAACTAAAAACCTATATGAAACAATCTACTAACCTAAAACTTTCTCTATCATGTTTATGTCGTTCGGAATCCCTCGCTGTTGGAGGCCTTACTTCCTTTTTGACACTGCAAAGTTAAGAAGAAAGCTGGATTGCCGCAATATTTTTATGCTGGTTTTCTGCTTTTTGGGCTCGTTTATTGACGTAAATCAAACTTTTGTGTGCGCACACAACCTATTTATCGTCCAATACGAAGTCAAGCTGCCGCTTTTCGAGGTTTGCCTTTGCTACCTTTATGCGTATAGGGTCGCCAAGCTGGTACTTGTGGTGATGACGACGGCCGCGAAGGAGAAACTTCTTTTCGTCGAACTCGTAGTAGTCGTCGTCAAGGTCACGCATCGGCACCATGCCTTCGCAATGGTTCTCGTCTATCTCGCAATAGATGCCGTATGACGTCACGCCACTGATATGTGCATCGTAGACATTACCTATCTTGTCGCCCATAAACTCTACCATCTTGTACTTTATGGAGTCGCGCTCAGCGTTTTGAGCTATCTGCTCCATGTCTGAACAGTGCTCGCACAGTTCCTCATAGTGCTTCTCGTTTGCCGACCGCCCTCCATTCTGGTACTTGGTGAGCAGGCGGTGCACCATTGTGTCGGGATAGCGGCGTATGGGCGAGGTGAAGTGGGTGTAATAGTCGAAGCCGAGACCGAAGTGCCCGATGTTGTGCGTGGTGTACTTGGCTTTCATCATTGCACGCAATGCTACACTCTGCACGAGCTTGCCTTCGCGTGTGCCATCTACGTCGTCCATGAGCTTGTTGATGCTTTTTATCATTGCCTTGCGCGTGCCGTCGGTCTTCACCTTTAGTCCGAATGGCACTATGAACTTGCGCAGCGTCTCCATCTTCTCCGGGTCGGGGTTGTCGTGCACACGGTAAGGGAATGTCTTTGCTTTCTTGCCTTTGGGCACTATGCCTACGCTTTCAGCCACGGTGCGGTTGGCAAGGAGCATGAATTCCTCTATGAGCTTGTTGGCATCTTTTGAACGCTTGAAGTAACAGCGTATGGGGTGTCCTTTTTCGTCGATGTCGAAATGCAGTTCTTCTGTGTCAAACTTCACGCTGCCGTCCTTGAACCGCTTCTCGCGCAGCTTCTTTGCCAAACGGTCGAGGGTGCATACCTCCCAGCCGTATTCGTCTTTGAACGAACCGTCTTTGGCAGGGATGGCGGGCTTGCCTGTGCCGTCTACGACTCCGTTGTCTTCCAGTATCTGTTGTGCTTCCTCGTAGGCATAGCGGCGGTTTGAGCGAATGATGGTGTGGACAATGCGTGAAGCCTTGATATTGGCTTCTTCGTCAAGGTCGAAGATGACGCTGTAGGTGAGCTTGTCTTCATTGGGGCGAAGCGAGCATACGAAGTTGCAAAGCCGCTCGGGCAACATAGGTATGGTGCGGTCGACGAGATATACTGACGTGGCGCGCTTAACGGCTTCCTTATCTATTATGCTGCCCTCGGTGACGTAGTGACTTACGTCGGCAATGTGTACGCCTACCTGATAAAGTCCCTTGTCGAGCTTCTTTATGGACAGGGCGTCGTCGAAGTCCTTTGCGTCCTTCGGGTCGATGGTGCAGGTCCATGTGTCGCGGAAATCCTCGCGCTCCTTCACGTCTTGTTCGGTTATCTCACCTGTTATCTTCTCGGCAGCCTTCTCTACGTTTTTCGGGTATTTGTAAGGCAGTCCGTACTGTGCAAGGATGGTGTTCATCTCTACGTCATTGTCACCGCTCTTGCCGAGCACGTCAACCACCTCGCCGACGATGTTCTTATGCTCCTCGTCGGGCCACTGAGTAATCCTCACTACAGCCTTGTCGTCGGTCTTGCCGCCTTTCAGCTTGCGCTTTGGTATGAGTATGTTTTGCGCGAATGTGTTCTCTGGCGTGACGAGGAAGGCTATGTCCTTGTCCACGCGCAACCTGCCTACAAACTGGTCTTTGGCGCGATGGAGGATGGCTATCACCTGTGCCTCTTTTATGTGGTTGCGGCGGCGTGCCATGAACGACACTCTCACGCGGTCGCCCGTGAGGGCTGACAAAGAGTTGCGTTCAGCCACGAAGATAGGCTTGCCTCCGTCGTCGGGCAGGAAGGAGTTCTTGCCATTCGACTTGCGCTGGAAGGTGCCTTCCTGTACCTGTCCTTTTGTATTGAGTTGGAATGAAGTATCGCTGACTTTGGTTATGAAGTCGTCCCATTGCATTTCCTCCATGATGTCCATCGCAAGCATCTTCAGCGGATGCGTGTCGAGATGGAGGGCGTGGAAGATGTCTTTCAGCTTCAGTTCTTTACCAGGCTGCGATGCAAAATATTTCTCCAATGCCGCGCCAAGCTCCTTCTTGGTCATGCGCTTGCCGCCTTTCTTTCCTTTCTTTCCCATAGTATTGTGAGTTTTTTATTAGTTTCTTGAGTTTGCTGTGGCCGCAAAATCATATTTTGTTAAACCGAGACAAAAAGTCTATTGCCGCATCTTTGGTGCTAAAATCACCTTTCACCTCGTCACCGTTGTTATAAACCACCCATA
>CAZZNO010000083.1:0-8929 GCA_964655685.1 uncultured Prevotella sp. | reverse complement strand
TTTTCCTCTATAACATAATCTAAATCATGACTGCTGCCTCGTGCATCTTTCCATGTCACTTTATCCTTGCCCCTCGCTTTCCGATAGCCATAGCTGTCAAAATACATATCATATTTTTTAGCTATGTCTTTAACAGGTTGTTTCATAGTACTTTCAAAGAACGTACCAATGAATTCTCCTAATTTATGAGCATAAGAAATGGCCATACGTTATCTTATTTACTTTGTTATCCATAAGCGTCCCTCTTTCAGAGGCACGCGATGCTTGCGGTTTTTCCATTTAACGTTTCTATCGCGCAACTTCTCAAATTCGTAACTGCCAAAGCCGGCATGCAATGCAAGCTTACCAAGCCACTCATCTACAGGTATATATATACCATAAGGAGCCGAGTCGCCAATGACAAAACACATCTTGCATTTATCACTTGTGACGCGATACAAAGACTTCAATACTAATGCCATATCATAAAAATAGGCAGCTATCATCTTATGATAGTTTTTTTTGCCACCATGTTTTAGCCTTTCTTCTTTCAAAAGGCCATACTTTTCGGCCAGCTCGTCACTAATAACGGAAAGTAAATCTGATTTTATGTAGTCTTCCTCGTTCTTCAGCGTTGATACATGCTGTGTGCATGCTCTTATCAAGTGAACGCTTACTTTCTCCTGTAAATCTTCCCAACCGGAAATGTCATCCCAAAACAACATCTCCAGACGCATGGCATCGGCATAATCATAGTTGTTGGCATACGGCGGTGATGTTACCACAAGGTCTCCCCATCCATCAGGAATGCCTTTGATGTCTCTTGCATCTTCTAACAAAACATCTGCAAAGCAACCATCGCCAAAAGCGTTTTGGGCAGTAAGCATATCGCTAACAATCTCGGCTACTTTATCTTTAAAAGCTATATATGGATTTAATACTTTTGCCTTGGTTTTCTTAGGTTGTATATATTGCCATTGGGCTGTACCTACATAAGAACACGGCCGCAAAATGGAAGTAATCACAAACCAAGCCATGCACCTTACTTTATCATCACTTAAGGTAAGGTACGCCTCACGCAACGATTCCAATTCTCGCAAATTATCCGAAGTAAAGCACCTTAGTATCAAAGACGGGTATTCCGTTCGCTTTACTTCCAGTTTGCTTGCAATTCTCAATACATCTATCAAGGAATTATACCACTCCATAGGAGCCATATATTTCCACATGAGCTTTGCATTGGCAATTCTATTAACGTATGGATTAGATTCTATTCCGTATGAATCCATACCATGCTGCATTGCCTCTACCATTACCGTTCCCGATCCTGCAAATGGGTCAATCACCCTGTACCTACCGTTATCTTTTTCCTGTTCTATCAATTGTCCCACCCATGCGCCAGAAAAGCCAGCCGTATAGCGATACCACCTATGGATGGGCAACTTCATATTATCTTGGAAAGTCGTTGGGTGCATTTTCTTCTCAATGACTTCAAGTTCTGGAAAAAGTGATAATGCTTTCATAGTTGCAAATATAATACTTTATCATTAAATGGCAAAGATTTTTAGGTTATTTTCAGACGGAAAGGTAAATAAAAAGAGGTTGGAAAGTCAGTATTCGCAGTGCATAATGCATAATGACGTTTTTAAATGTTCTAAATTTCATCGGAAAAGGAAAAAATAGTCAACGGAAACGGTTTTCTCCAATTATTGTATTAACTTTGTAACCTTAAACAGATTATGAAGATATTAATTACCGGTGCCAGCGGTTTCATTGGCAGCTTTATCGTTGAGGAGGCTCTCCGCCGGGGCTTCGAGACGTGGGCAGGCGTGCGTCCTACGAGCTCGCGCCGCTACTTGCAGGACGAGCGTATCCACTTTATAGACCTTGACTTCTCGTCGGAGGAGAAGCTGACGGAAGAACTGCGAGACCACAATTTCGACTATGTAGTACATGCCGCGGGTGTGACGAAATGCCTGCATAAAGACGACTTCATGCGTGTCAACTACGAGGGCACAAAGAATTTCGTGAATGCCATATTGAAGACGGGCATGCCCATGAAACGCTTTATATACATGAGCAGCCTCAGCATTTTCGGTGCCATAAAGGAGGAACAGCCCTATCAGGAGATAACGGAGCACGACACGCCCCGCCCTAACACTGCCTACGGGCGGAGCAAGCTGCGTGCAGAGCAGTTTCTTGACTCAATAGGCAACGACTTCAATTATATAGTACTACGCCCTACAGGTGTATACGGGCCGCGCGAGAAGGACTACTACGTGATGGCAAAGAGTATCAAAGACCACATGGACTTTGCCGTAGGTTATAAGCGGCAAGACATAACGTTTGTTTATGTCAAGGACGTGGTGCAGGCTGTATTCCTTGCCCTTGACCACGGCATGTCAGGCAGAAAGTATTTCCTGAGCGACGGTGACGTTTACCAAAGCTCCACGTTCAGCAACTACATACACGAGGAACTTGGACGCCCGTGGTGGATAAGGATTAAGGCACCGATATGGGGGCTTCGCCTTGTGACGCTCTGCGGCGAGTATGTGGGTCGCATGACGGGGAAAATGATAGTGCTAAACAACGACAAATTCAACATCCTGAAGCAGCGCAACTGGCGATGTGACATTGAGCCTGCATGCGACGAGCTCGGTTTCCACCCCTACTTCAAGCTGCGCGAGGGGGTTAAGGAAACCATAAAATGGTATAAGGAGAACGGCTGGCTGTGAAGATTAAACAATACTTTGAACGGGAAAAGGAACCAAAGAAAGGGTTGATGGCGTTTGAGTGGGTAATCGTGGCTTATATGGCAATAACCCTGCTTATCGTGCTTTTCTGCTATACCAAGCTGCAAAATCCCGACTCTATGGTGTGGGGACGCGTGCGCATCGTAGCCATTACCGTAGCCCTTTGGGCGGCATACAGGATGGTGCCGTGCAAAGCCATAAAGTTTATCAGGGTGGCTGTAGAAATGCTACTGTTGGGATGGTGGTACACAGATACTTACAACATAAACATCCTGTTCCATAATCTCGACTATATAGTTGCTTCGTGGGACCAGTACCTGTTTGGCTGCCAGCCGGCTTTGCTTTTTGCCGAACGGTTCACCAGCCCACTGCTGAGCGAGTTTTTAGAGATTTCGTACGCTGCCTACTACCCCATTATCATAGCTGTCTGCATGTATTACTTCTTCAGCCGGTATAAGGAGTTTGAGAAGTGCTGCTTCATCATTGTGGCTTCTTTCTTTACTTTTTATATCTTCTTCGACCTTGTGCCAGTTGCCGGACCAATGTATTATTATCCAGCTATCGGCATGAGCAATGCAGCAAAAGGGGTGTTTCCAGCCATTGGCGATTATTTTTGCAACCACTTCGACATGATGAAACCACCGGGTTGGACTGACGGATTGGGCTATCAACTCATAGCCGACATACATGGTGGTGAACGCCCGACAGGGGCTTTTCCAAGCTCACACATCGGCATTACCGTTGTGAGCTTCATCCTCGCAGCCAAGACACACAACAAGACTTTGATGCTCAGCATACTGCCGTTCAGCATTGGAATATGCTTTGCTACAGTTTACATCCGCGCCCACTATTGCATTGATGCCATCGTCGGGCTGTTTGCAGGTTTTGCCCTCTATGCTTTCTGGGCTTTGGTGGCAAGGAAAAACAAGATTTAAGAAAATGAAGAAACTATACATAGAAACATACGGTTGCCAGATGAACGTTGCCGATTCAGAGGTTGTTGCCGCCGTCATGAAGATGGCAGGCTATGAGCCTACAGACAACGAGGCAGACGCCGATGCTATATTCCTAAATACATGCTCGGTGCGCGAGAACGCCGAGAACAAGATTTACCAGCGCTTAGACCAGCTTTACAGCCTGTCGAAAGGAGAGGGAAGGCACGCAAGGAAACATGCTCAACCAAAGGGCGAGGCTTCATCTATGCCTTTGGACAATACAGAGACGAAGCGCCCCATCCTCGGCGTGCTGGGTTGCATGGCAGAGCGTGTGAAGGACGACCTCATAGAAAACCATCACGCCAATATAGTGTGCGGCCCCGATGCTTACATGAACCTGCCGGAACTTGTGGCAGCCGCCGAGCTCGGACAACCAGCCGTAGACGTGAAGCTCTCGACAACAGAGACATACCGCAACGTCATCCCGACGCGCATTGGAGGCAACAGGGTAAGTGGCTTCGTGAGCATCATGCGGGGCTGCAACAACTTCTGCCACTACTGCATAGTGCCTTACACCCGTGGGCGTGAACGCTCACGCGATGTTGAGAGCATCCTTGCCGAGGTACGCGATTTGCATGACCGTGGGTTCAAGGAGGTGACTCTGCTTGGGCAGAACGTCAACAGTTACGGCCTGCTGCCAAACGGCAAACGGCCGGAGAACGGCATAATAATAGAGGAGCAAGGCGGACAAGAACTGCACGTGTGCTCTTTTGCTGAGCTTTTGAGAAAGGTGGCTGAGGCTGTGCCCGATATGCGCGTGCGGTTTACGACCAGCAACCCCGAGGACATGACCGAGGACATACTACATGCCATTGCCGACGAGCCCAACCTTTGCAAGCACATACATTTCCCAGCGCAGAGCGGCAGCTCAAAGGTTCTGCGTGACATGAACCGCAAGTACACCCGTGAAGAATACCTTGAAAAGGTGGATGCCATACGCCGTATCATTCCCGGTTGTGGGCTTACGACTGATGTCTTCGTTGGCTATCACGACGAGACGGAAGAAGATTTTGAGGAGACGCTCTCACTGATGCGCGAAGTAAGATTCGACTCTGCATTTATGTTCAAATACTCTGAGCGTCCCGGCACTTATGCCGCAAAGCACCTGCCCGACAATGTACCGGAGGAGGAGAAGATACGCCGCCTGAACGAACTTATACACTTGCAGACGCAAATATCAGCCGAACGCAACAAGGAAGACGAGGGTAAGGAGTTTGACATTCTGCTTGAACGGTTCTCAAAGCGCAGCCACGACCAGCTCATGGGACGGACTGAGCAAAACAAGGCAGTGGTCATACCACGCGGCAACCACCACATAGGCGAAACAGTAAGAGTGAGGATAACCGGTAGCACATCGGCTACGCTATTTGGAGAAGCATAAGTCATGAAAGAATTCCTGCAAGTCCTGAGACGGTTCATTCCGCCATACAAGAAATATCTTGTAATGTCCGTGGTATTCAACATCATATCCGCATTGTTGAATATCTTTTCTTTTGCCGCCCTCATACCTATCCTGCAAATACTCTTTCAAGTGGACGGCGGCATACGCGCCAATGAGCTTATGCCTTGGGCACTCGACAAGGAAGTGCTGCAAAACAACATGTCCTACTATGTGCAGGAACTGGTAATAGAGACGAGCGCCACCACCACTCTGCTCATCATAGGCGTTTTCCTTGCCTTCATGACGTTCCTCAAGACAACTGCGTATTTCCTGTCGTCGGCTTCGGTAATGCCTATCCGCACCGGTGTCGTGAGGGACATACGCAACCAACTCTACCACAAGATTACGTCGTTGTCGCTGTCTTTCTTCAGTGAGGAGCGCAAGGGAGACATCATAGCCCGCATGAGCGGTGACGTGCAAGAGATAGAAAACAGCATAATGTCGTCGCTCGACATGCTGTTCAAGAACCCCATCCTCATCGTAGCATACTTTGTCACCCTTCTTGTCATAAGCTGGCAGCTCACTCTTTTCACCATCATCTTCGTGCCGGTCTTTGGCTGGTTCATGGGCTTTGTGGGCAGGAAACTGAAGTCAAAGAGCATCCTTGCGCAGCAGTTGTGGAGCGACACCATGAGCCAAGTGGAGGAAACACTCGGCGGCTTGCGCATCATAAAGGCATTCAACGCCGAGAAAAAGATGAACGACCGCTTTGACCGCACTAATTCAGCCTACCGCAACCAGCTCCTGCGCGTAACCATAAGGCAGCAGATGGCGCACCCGATGTCTGAGTTCCTCGGCACCGTGATGATAATCGTAGTGCTGTGGTTCGGCGGCATACTTGTCCTCAACAAGGCATTGCTCGACGGCCCAACGTTCATCTACTACCTTGTAATACTCTACAGCATTATCAATCCATTGAAAGATTTCTCAAAGGCAAGCTATAACATACCCAAGGGCCTTGCGTCAATGGAACGCGTAGACAAGATCTTGAAGGCAGAGAGTGAAATCAAGGAAAAGCCTAACCCTGTACATATCAAGAGCTTCGAGCACCAAATAGAGTTCCGCCATGTCTCGTTTGCCTATACTGACCACAAGACCGACGAGTTGCGCTATGTGCTCAAAGACATCAATCTGGTGATACCAAAAGGCAAGACCGTAGCCCTCGTAGGGCAAAGCGGAAGCGGCAAGTCAACCCTCGTTGACCTCATTCCGCGCTACTATGACGTGCAAGAAGGCGAAGTGCTGATAGACGGCATCAACGTCAAAGACCTTGGACTCCATGACTTGCGCTCACTCATAGGCAACGTCAACCAAGAGGCTATCCTATTCAACGACACCATAAAGAACAACATAAAGTTCGGCAAGGACGATGCTACCGACGAAGAGGTAGTTAGCGCGGCAAAGATTGCCAATGCCTATGACTTCATAATGGAGACCGAGCACGGCTTCGACACAAACATCGGCGACCGTGGCGGGCGGCTGTCAGGAGGACAGCGGCAACGTATAAGCATAGCTCGTGCCATTCTGAAAAACCCGCCAATACTGATTCTCGACGAGGCTACATCGGCACTTGACACTGAAAGCGAGCGGCTCGTGCAGGATGCTCTCTTTAGGCTCATGAAGACAAGAACTACCGTAGCCGTGGCACACAGGCTCTCTACGATAAAGAACTCTGACGAGATTTGCGTGTTGCACGACGGCGAAATAGTGGAGCGCGGAACCCACGACGAGCTGATGGAGAAAAACGGATATTACCGCAAACTGCACGATATGCAACAATAAAAACAAAAGAACAAAACAATAAAAAGGCAAAACAGACATGACAAGGATAGTATATTATGTGTTCTACGCTATAAGCATGCTCCCCTTAAGAGTGCTCTATGTCTTATCTGACGTGTTTGCTTTTTTGTTATATTATATAATAAGGTATAGGAGAGGCATTGTCAGAAAGAACCTCACCACGTCATTCCCTGAAAAGACCGAAAAGGAAATAAAGGCAATAGAAAGAAGGTTTTACCGTTGGTTTTGCGACTATTTTTTTGAGTCCATCAAGCTATTGAGCATCAGCAGAAAGGAGCTTGACCACAGGTTGATAGTCAAGAACCCCGAGGTGCACGAAGCCTGGTATCGCAAGGGTCGCAACACTGCCGGCTTCCTCGGGCACTATTGCAACTGGGAATGGCTCTCACGTGTGGGCAAGGACATGAACCAGAGCCGCCGCCTGTGCCTTATCTACGACCCGCTCCACAGCAAGGCTTTCGACAACCTGTTCCTTCGCCTGCGCTCTTATCCGCCGACTGGGGTTCCCACGCCCAAGCGCGACATCCTGCGCCAGCTCATTACATGGAAGCAACAAGGCATTATGTCGCTGAGCGGCTACATCGCCGACCAGGCTCCCAAATGGCAGAACATACACCTGTGGCTGCCATTCCTAAACCATCCGCAAACCCCGGTCTTCACAGGCGCAGAGCGCATTGTGAGGAAAATGAACAACGTGGTATATTATGTAAAGGTAACACGTCCATGCCGCGGCAAGTACGAAGTGGAATTCCTGCCTATTACCGACGACCCCAAGAGCCTGCCCGAAGGCGAGATTACGCGCCGATTCTTCAAAATGCTGGAGCAGAGCATACGCGAAGCTCCGCAATATTATCTGTGGACCCACAACCGATGGAAGCGCACAAAAGAAGAATTCGACCGGCGCTATGAGATAATAAACGGAAAAGTCGTAGGGCGAAAAAATTCGTCAGAATAGCAAAAATTAAGAAACGAACGAGCCATAAGGCACACATTTTGCCGTAAACAGTATAGAAGAAATTCAAACAAATTACTAAACAGTATGAAAAGGATTGTATTGATTCGTCATGGCGAAAGCCAGTGGAACATGGAGAACCGATTCACGGGTTGGACCAATGTAGACCTTACCGAAAAGGGCAAAAAAGAAGCCTACGAGGCTGGAAAGCTGTTGAAAAAGAACGGCTTCCATTTCGACCAAGCCTACACTTCATACCTGAAGCGTGCCGTGAAGACCTTGAACAACGTACTCGACGCAATGGACGAGGACTGGATACCTGTAGAGAAGACGTGGCGCCTCAACGAGAAGCACTATGGCATGCTCCAGGGTCTGAACAAGGCAGAGACCGCCGCAAAGTACGGCGACGAGCAGGTGCACATCTGGCGTCGCAGCTACGACGTGGCTCCTCACGACCTTCCGGAAGACGGCACAGGCAGCGCATTCACCGACAGGCGTTATGACAAAGTGCCTCAGCAGTTCCTGCCTAAGACTGAAAGCCTGAAGGACTGCATCGCTCGTGTAATGCCTTACTGGAACTGCGTCATTTTCCCAAAGCTCAAAGAGGTTGACAACATAGTAGTGGCAGCTCATGGCAACAGCCTTCGCGGCATAGTGAAACACCTCAAAGGCATCAGCGACGAGGCTATTTCATCACTCAATATACCTACCGCTACGCCTTACGTCTTTGAGTTCGACGATGATCTCAACCTCGTAAAGGACTACTATCTTGGCGACCCGGAGGAGATAGCCAAGAAGCAGCAGGCTGTAGCCAACCAAGGCAAAGCCAAGCAATAAGCACAGCGAAAATAATCAGCGGCATTGACAAAAACATCCAATGCCACAAGAATAAAGGGGATGCACCAAAAGAGCCTTTCCGGTTAAGAAGGCTTGGTGCATCCTATTTTTTATTATCTGCAATCACCCAAACGCTTTTGGGCGGATATTCATATTGTTTTTATATAATGTA
>CAZZNO010000082.1:0-13394 GCA_964655685.1 uncultured Prevotella sp. | reverse complement strand
GGGTGTTGCGATAAAGCCATGAGGCGGCTAATCATAGTCAAGATTAGCCTTTAAGGATAGCCTCCGGCTTCTTTAAGATGCTTAATTCAACGGCATCTCCACAATGCCGTTTGATGGATTAAATGTTTAATTTAATGTATTCAGAATGCCGTTGCATCCGTCCTCTATGAGGTCAAGGGCAAGTTCAAAGTCTGCGTCACCACCGTAATAAGGGTCTGGAACACTCGTCTTGCCTTTGTACTTGACAAAGTAGTCTGCCATACGAATAACCTTCTTTCTTTCGCCATCGTTGCGAGCCTGCCGACAGATATTATTGTAGTTGTCATCGTCCATGACAACAATGTAGTCAAAGTTATCAAAATCACGCTTGGCATTAAACTGGCGCGCTATGTGGTCAATCTTGTAGCCACGCTTTGCGCCATGTTGGCGCATACGCCTGTCAGGCAGCTGCCCTACGTGCCACGGCCCTATACCTGCTGAGTCAATGTAGAACCTGTCGGTTAAACCTGCTTTGCCTACTATCTGCTGCATGATGGCATCTGCCGCCGGCGAGCGGCAAATGTTGCCAAGGCAGATAAAAAGTATTCTTGTCTTATCCATATCCTTAATAATAATCACAATATCTCTTTGCAAAGTTACCACATTTCTTTGAAAGGCTCTTTACACATTACCTGCCTTTTTACAAAAAGTTACTGAAAAGCGTAAAAAACAAGTCAAAGAACCTAACATTCATGACAACTTTCAAACTTTTAAACCTATATTTTTAAAGGCGTAACATATATTTTTTCAGTATTAAGGAAAAATAATATCCTATATCATAAGCTCTTACTAAAAAACAAGCCTATATTTTTATTTTTTTAAGCTATATTTTTAAACTTCAATCAATATTTTAATTAACTTTGCAACACAAGAACTAAAATCCTATAGAAAAGCTATATCTAAGATAGCCTATCAATAAATAAAACTGTAAAAACTATAAATAAAGCATGTTAAATTTAAAAACCAGACTATGAAAACAAAGATTTTCTTGCTCTTGCTTCTCTTGGTCTCTGCCTTGCCGTTCTACGGGCAAAACGCGAAATCGCGTCCTGGCAGCATTCACGGGTATGTCAAGAACAGCGAGGGTGAACCCTTGATTGGCGTAACAGTCAATGTGGTAGGTACCAACACCTACGCCATCAGTGACATCAACGGCCGCTATGAGATAGTAGCCAAGCCAGGTTCAAAGCTTGACTTCAACTACATCGGCTTCAGCAGCCAGGTAGTCCCCGTCAGCCAAGGGCAGACCCAACGCGACATTGTGATGGTAGAGGACAAGGAAGACCTCGACGAGGTGGTGGTAATCGGCTATGGCACCGCCAAAAAGAAAGACCTTACAGGATCTATCGCCACCATCAGGGCAGACAAACTGGAGGAAGAAATTCCTAAGTCGGTTCAAGACATACTTCGTTCAAGCGCAGTGGGCCTCTATGTAGGCATGTCAACTGACGCAGCAGGCACCGCAAGCATGCAAATCCGCGGAAAGAACACGCTGACAGCAGGTTCCGACCCGTTGCTCGTCGTTGACGGCGTTATCTATAATGGTTCCTTGCAAGACATCAACCCTATGGACATAGAGTCGGTTGACGTGCTGAAGGATGCCAGCTCGGCTGCCGTTTACGGTGCAAGGGCTGCTAACGGCGTTATCGCCATTACTACTAAACGAGGAAATACAAACGCAGGCAACAAGCCTACCATTACGGTTACTACTAACTTCGGCTTTGAGTCGCCATCCCACCTGCCTAAGATATGTGACGGCAAGCAATTCCTTGCCGTGCGCCAAGCCTACGAAGAAGGCACAAAGAACGATGCCGAGCTTGCTAAGACACCTGGCTTCTATAGCGACCCAAGAACTTTGGGAGGCTCAGTGGACTTGCTGTCATGGTACAACTATGATATGAAAGATCCTGTGAGCGTTTTGCCAAATGAGAGAGACCTCGTGAGCAGGTGGCTGTCAAGGCTCGAGCTGAACGACATAGAAATACAAAACTATCTCGCCGGAAAGGAAACCAACTGGGATGACATATTGTACCAAACCGGTTTCCAGCAGGACTATACTCTCGCTATACAAAACCGTAGCGATAAGTATTCATATTATTGGTCGCTGGGCTATGCCAACCGCGAAGCACAAATCGTAGGCAGCCGCTACGAGAACTTCCGTTCGCGCCTGAACCTCGACTATAAAGTGACCAGTTTCCTCAACGTAGGCATGAACGCGCAGTTCAGCAACCGCAAGGGCGGCGCTCTTACAGCTGACACCGGCCAGCGCCTGAACCTCACACCGTATAGCGAGTTTACCACCGACCGCACCAGTCCTTACGCACAATATCCAAACGGTGACCCAAGTGCTGCCAACAACCCTCTTTGGGACAACTACTTCCGCGACCGTGACGAGCTTACCACACGTTTGCTCGGTTCTCTCTATGCCAAGCTGACGTTGCCGTTCGGCATCACGTTCTCATCCACGTTCTCACCCGACTTCCAGTGGTATCACTACTACAATACCGACTCCAGCGAAAACCCGTCATGGAAAGCAAAGGGCGGTTACGCCATCCGCAGGGAGACTCACGACTTCAACTGGCAGATAGACAATGTGCTGAACTGGCAGTACACTTTCAACGACGACCATCACGTAGAAGTGACCTTGCTGCAAAACGCTGAAAAGAAGCGTTTCTGGGAGACTAAGGCTGAAGGCACAAGCGCAAGCCCTACCGACGTACTCGGCTATCACAGGCTCGGTGTCTACACGGTGCCTACTATCAACAGCAATGACACCCAGAATACTGGCGACGCATTGATGGCAAGGTTGTTCTACAGCTACGCCAGCAAGTATATGTTCACCGGCTCCGTCAGGCGTGACGGCTATTCAGCTTTCGGCAGAAGCCACCCACGCGCTACATTCCCCTCACTGGCACTTGGATGGGTGTTCACCGAGGAGAAGTTCATGAAGCCTATAGAGAACATTCTTAACTACGGTAAGCTGCGCCTCTCTTGGGGACAGAATGGTAACAACAGCATCGGACAGTATGAAGCCCTCGCACAGTTGACCTCCGGTCTTTTCCCGTACATCGACACGAAAGGCACACCATACCTCGGCTCACAGATCTACATCAACCACATGGGTAACGACAACCTGAAGTGGGAGAAGACAAGCGCATGGAACATCGGCTTGAACCTCGCCTTCTTCAACTCACGCCTCAGAGCTACCGTCGACGCTTACTTCAACAAGACCACCGACCTGCTTGTACAGCGCAGTCTTCCTCAAATCACAGGTTATTCCGACGTGAAAGACAACCTTGGTCAGCTTAACAACCACGGTCTTGAAATTTCTCTCGAGGGCGACCCCGTAATATCCGACAATTTCAAATGGTCATCCTACTTCAGCTTCTCGTTCAACCGCCGCAAACTGAAAAAGCTATACGGCAACATGATTGACGTGACCGACGACCAAGGCAACGTCATAGGAAAGCGCGAAGCAGACGATACATCAAATGGCTGGTATATCAACCACGACCCCGATGAGATTTACGACTATGCCATGAACGGCGTATGGCAACTTGGAGAGGAAGAAGAAGCCGCAAAATACGGATTGAAGCCCGGCGACTTCAAGTATGTAGACCAAGACGGTGACGGACAGCTGAACACCAAGGACAAGGTCTTCTACAATAAGTACAAGAAGCCTCGTTATTACCTCAACTGGCGCAACGAGTTCACGTTCTACCACGACTTCGTAATGTCGTTCCTGATGTATGCACAGCTTGGCGAGTGGAACACGTTCAACAAGGCTGCCAACATCACAGGCCTTCTCGACCGCCGCAACGCCTACGATGTGCCACGGTGGACAAAGGACAACCCAACCAACAAATATGCACGCATGCAGTCTACCAATCGTGGTAACCACTACATCAACAAGTCGTTCATAAGGATGGACAACATCTCGCTGACTTACAGGGTACCCAACAAGTGGACTTCACCTTACTACATCCACAACCTCCGCGTATCGTTCAACATCAGGAACCCGTTCGTGATCTGCACTGACTGGGATACAAGAAACGGCGACCCACAAGGCGGTGACAACACTTACAAGTCATACACACTCAGCATCAACTTCTCAATCTAAAATCATAAAAACATGAAGACAAAACATATTATAATAGGTGGGGTTGCCATTGTTCTGAGCCTTTCCTCATGCAAGGAAAGCTTCTTGGAGCCAAAGGCATATTCCATCTTCACACCTGAGAACACTTACACCAACTATGAAGGTTTGATGTCGGCTATCTCGGCATGTAACCGCAATGCCAACCACGAGATGTTTGGCGACGGAGCTCCTATCATCCACGAGATGCGTGCATCAGACATAGCCATTTGCGGACAGACTGACCAAAGCGGCCCCTTGTGTGACTACGACACACAGCTCACACCAAACAACGTACGTAATGGTACAAATGACAGGACTGGCTGGTATTGGCAAGAAAACTACTATGGCATCAAGTATGCCAACATCGTGCTCAACCGTATGGGCAACGCAAAGTTCTCAAGCGAAGACGAGGAGAAAGAAGTGCGCGGCATGGCTCTCTTCCATCGTGACTGGCGCTACTACAAGCTTATCTGCCAGTTTGGAGACGTGCCTTGGATTGGCCACGAAATCACCACACCGGAAGTGAGCTTCAACAGCACCAACCGCTGGGACATGCTCAAGCAGATGGAAGTAGACTTGGAGTACTCCTACAAGTGGATGAAAGACGACAAGGATCTTGGCTACCCCACCAAGGGAGCTGCAGGCATTGTGCTCATGAAGGTTCTCATGCTCAACCAGAAGTTCGACCGCGCCATAGAGGTGGGCAAGGAGATTGTTGCAGCCCATCCTCTGATGACCGAGAAGTTCTCGCCCGCCAAGGACAGGCACGCAAACCTGATGATCGACCTGTTCAGCACCGAGGGCAAGATTGCCGCTGCCAACAAGGAGGGTCTCTACTATGCAGTGTCATGGCCTGAAATGCAAGGCAACGAAAAGAGCCAAATCATGCGTAATGCCGTGCCTTACTGGGCTAAAATCAAGACACCAGACGGCCAGACAGGTTGCCAGCAGGGAGCTGCATCTGCCGATCTTAACACTATCTACGACAACAACACCAACGTTGGTCGTGGTATTGGTACCGTGCGTCCTACCAACTATTACCAGTACGAGATATGGACAAGCAAGGAAAAAAATGACATCCGCTCGCCGTTCAACCACGACAGCTGGCGCCGTATGGAAGACCTCTATTACAACAAGCCAGGCACCAATTACTATCGCCAGCACCTGCAAAAGCCTGCCGGCATGTCCACAGGCGACTCCATTCGTTGGTGGTTCAATTGGCCTTGGTACCGTCTCTACATTCCTGATGAGGTGCCAGACAACCAAGCCGACATCAGGGGCGGCGACGCACCTATGTACATCATGCGCTCAGCAGAGGCTTACCTGCTCTTGGCTGAATGCTACTATTGGAAGAACGACCTCGCCAACGCTGCTGCCATGCTAAACGTCGTGCGCCATCGCTCAGGAGCTGAAGACCTGACAGCTGCCGACATAAATATTGGCACAATCGTCAACGAGCGCGCACGCGAGCTCTACTATGAGGAAGAAAGGCACATTGAGCTTGTGCGCATTTCCTACATCTTCGCCCTCACCGCAAAGCCTTGCGAGGTGTTTGGCGGACATGTCTACAAGCTTGACAACTTCAGTGGACCAGACGAGGTTGGTGTTTACAACAAAGATCATGGCTACAACTTCTATTTCGACTGGGTGGACACGCACAACAATTTCTACAACAAGGGCGTAAAGACCAATTACTACACCTACACCCTGAGCAACCACCACGTGCTGTGGCCGATACCTGAGAACGCAATCACTGCCAATACCGGCGGCGTTATCAACCAGAACCCTGGCTACGTGAAGGCACGCAGCAACTCCACTCCTGTATCGTTGACAGTAACTGATCCTGAGACAGGAGCTGCCAATTGATATAAAGCAGGCAAGCCAATCGCCTGCATAGTACATAAAAGCACATAAAAAGTGCCTCGAAGCGGTACAAACATCAACCTAACAGATGTTTTACCCTTCGAGGCACTTTCGTTTACGCTAATCCGCAAATATCCAAATATTATTCACCTAAAACAGGGGCGCATCAAAAAGAGCCTATAGAGCCTGGAAGGCACTCGTAACCCACGTCTGAGCCTGGAAGGCTCGCAGCACTCGTAACCCTGCCTCATCCTGCGAAGCAGGTGAGGCGGGGGTAGAGGCTAATCCGCAGCATCGACCCTGTGAAGGGTCGCCGCTTGATACCGGACAATAACCAGCGGCAGCCCTTCCAGGGCTGTGTCCCTGCACTCATTGTTAGCCCCCACTCACCTCTCGCTTAGCTTCGAGGATGAGTGGGGGCTAAATAAGCGGCGAGCCCGCTGGGCTCATTTTTGATACACCCTTTTACATTTAGATGGATGTGGATAATCACATTTCTTTATCAATATACCACCAGCTCTTTTACGCGAGTGATATTGTTTTCCTGCTGGCAGCCTTGCACAACATAAAGGCGGATATAGCGCATGGATGCAGCGTTGAAGCCTCTGTCTGTGAAAGTATCGCCATTGTTGTTGAGGATGTCAAGAGTCTTCCAGTCGTCGGAAAGCGAGTTCTTGCCCAACAGAACGGCAGAACGAGTGACGTATGACGAGCCGCTTCTGCCATCACTGAGCAGTTGCCAACCCTTCACAGTCTTGCTCTCGCCGAGGTCGAAATCTGCATAGAAAGGCAGATGGTCGGCATCAGCCCACTCTGTATTGGTGTTGCCGTCTATCATCTGCTCAGGCTTGCCGCCAGAGCTTGCGATGACTTTTGCACCTTTAAGCACATTATCTTTCTCGTTGCCGGTAATGTCGAGCTCGTTTACCTTGTTGTTTGTGCGGAAAAGACTGCCGGCAGGCTTCACTGCATCCGGCTCGTTAGCCAGCGTAGCAGAGAATACCACCACGTGAGCATCGTCAGGCAGAGTCACCTCTGTGGCGCCCTTTGGAATATTGATGCAATACTTGAACATATAGCCGAAGACATAAGGACGGTCGCCAGTGGCGGTGTGTGTATGCGTGCCCACGTAAGCCACCTCGGCATCCTTGTAGAAGCCTTTAGTGTGTCCTTCATGACCCCATTGCCCGATGAAACCGGAATAGAAGGGCACGAGGAACGTCTGCTTGTCCTTGCCTACAGTGAAGGTAGCGTTGCGGTCACCCTGGTCAGAAGCAGCGAGAATATAGAGCTTGTTATACTTGCCGCCTTCAGGCAGCTTGATGACGTTGCCCTTGCATGTCACGCCGTTTGCATCATCCTTGCCGCCGAAAGCGAAATGGATGTTGTCCACAGTGATGCCCTCGTCGGGTATAAGCTCAGCTGCATAGCTGTTGCCGTTTTCAAAGTCAGCCTGGTTGCGGAAGCCGTTAGGGCTAAAGCAATGGCGGTCATAAGGCAGTGAAACGCTCTCCGTTAGAACAGTCTGCTTTTGCTTGCCGTCGGCAAACGAAAGCTTGTAAGTCTTCACGCTGAACGGCTTGATGTTCACGGTGAGGGTCTTGCCGCTGAATGTGGCAGCACCAGTCTCTTTCTCGGTTCCGTCAGCCTCCACAGCCTTGGCTATAGGAGCGGCGAAGGTGATGTGGGCGGTTTGTGCTTCCTTGCCCTCATTTTCATAAACCCTTATGACATATTCATCGCCTACTTCAGCCTTCTTCAGTGCGTGCACCATGACATTGTCATTGTCGCAATTGACAAAAGAGAACTCCTTGCCCAGCTCGCCCTTATGCTTTCCTGACGTGAAAGCCTTGATAGGCTCGTTGAGGAGAACCGACTTCTTTATGGCAGCGGTCTTGTCGAGCGCGCCCTTGTGGCCTACGATGCTGTAAGTGAACTCGTGCCAGCCCATGTCCTGGTCGGCCTGGTATGTATAGCCATGTCCCGTTTCCGGAGCCCAAAGCAGGGAAAGACGCATGGTGTTGTCGTTTGGCTTGTCCCAACCGTATTTGCTGTCGTTGAGGATAGTCACGCCGTATGAGTTGTCGGCGGCAGTAAGGTCAGTCCACTCGTGCGAGTAAACCTCGTAAGCTTGCGGAATGTTGTTTCCACGCTCAATGCTTCCGAGCCCAATGTCGTAAGTAGCCTTTGCGTTGCTGAAAGCAAATGGGAAGTTAGCCTTGAGCAAAGAGTGGCGGCTGTGCCAGTCCACCTCGTTATACACGTCAATGCGGTCAGCCTGGCTGCCTTCGTAGAGGCGGATATACTGGCTGAACGAAGACTTGCCGTAAGCCTTGGTCACCTTGAGGGTCTTTCTCAATGCGCCGTTCTCGACGAGAGTCACCTTTACATTGTCCGTCACCTTCACAGGATCCTTGTCGATGGTAGCCTTCAGAATCTCCCACGACGGCCACGACCTCGACTTGCAGTCGGTGAACACCACGAGCCCGAAAGCCTTGCCGCTCTCTACCAGCTCGCGATTGTATCGCTTGTCCACGATAGAGGAAATGTCGCCATTGCCATCCACTGTCACTTTGTAAACAGAGTTCTCAATGGTCTTTGCCGGTTTGTTGACGTTGGCAATAGAGTTGCCTGAAGTTTTAAGACTGTAGACGGCAGCACCCGTTGCAGGCACATTAGCATCCACCAGCAGGCGGCGGTTGCCATTGCGGTCGGTAACCACCTGCGACGCTACCTTCTTGCCCTTAGCGTCCACCACGCTGTATCCCGTTGCCATATTGGGCAATGTAATCTCGGCAATGTTTGTCAGAGGATAGCTCTCCGTGTTAAAGAGCACTACAGGCATGCCGCTCACATTGGTGTTGAGCTTGCTTGCAATGCCGTTGACAGCCGTCGTCAGCTTGCTGGAAAAGCGGTTCAGGGTCAGCAGCTCGTCGTTCCAAGAAAATTCGTAAGCACGCGGCAGGCAGGTTCCCGGCAGGTCGTCGTGGAACTGGTGCCATATCATGCGCTGCCAGTCTTCTGTCAGGCTCTGTTGCGGATAGGTGCTTGTGCCGAGCCATTCGGCTAAAACCGAAGCTCTTTCGGCGGCATCGCCAAGATGCTCGTTCTGGCGGTTATAAAGCTTCATGGCAGCCTGCGACGTGTAAACGCCCGAACCGTGTACGTCCATCGTCATCTCGCCTTTGGCAACAGGCAGTTCCGGATGTGCCGACAGCGGCTGGAAGTCCTTGTAAAGCTGGTCGCTCGTGGCACTGATAATCTGTATAGGCCCATTGCCATGTATGCCTTTCACAACCGACTGCACCGAAGGTATGTTTGGCGAGCCGCCGGTGTCGCCGGTGCCGTAATAACGGTAGATGGTTTTAAGAGGTGTTTCGTCAATGCTCTTTTTCAATCTCTCGCTGTTCGACAAGTCCTCATTGAATTTAGCGGCATAGTCGAAGCCGTGAACCATCATTATGCGCGAACCGTCGATGCCTTCCCACACACCCACGGGGAAGGGATACTTGCGGTTGCCCGGGTAGAAAGCATTGGTGCGCCAACCCAGCTTCTGAGTGCTGAAACCTATGAGGCCGCAGTGGGCGGCAAGAGTGGGCAGATCCCAGCCAAAGCCGAAGCAGTCGGGAAGATAGATGTCGCTGCAGTCCTTGCCAAACTCCTGGCGGTAATAGGTCTGTCCGAGAAGGATGTTGCGCAGGAACGACTCAGGCGAGCATATCACCGTCTCGTTGGCATCCCAGCTGCTGCCCGTGAGATGCCAGCGGCCGTTTGCCACATACTTCTTCACACGCTCATACATCAAGGGATAATACTCTTTCATCCACTTGTACTTCACGCCGCCCTCAAAATTGCACACATATTCAGGATAGGTGTCCAAGAGATAGAGGCTTTGGCGCATCGTTTTGGGTACAAATTCGCTAATGGTGGCTTGCACATCCCAGTTCCACTGGGTGTCCAAGTGCGCATTCGACACCATGTAGGCCTTCATGCTTTTGCCCGTGCCTTGTGCCGACGCGCTTCCCACAGTGGCAATACATGCCATTGCCACAATAGTCAATTTCTTAATCATAATGCTTTTTTGTAATACTGTATAATTTAGACTGTTTCATATATTATCCCTTAACGCTTGCAAAAATACTAAAACCATTTAACAAATACGAGTTTTCCTTGTTATTTCTTTTAACTTTATGGCTTTTTTAACTCTTTTGAATAAACCGCACGGTTAAAGGCAGTTAAATGATTGGTACAAACGTTGCAATAATAAGAGAAACTTCTTAACTTTGGGTTATTGGAAACCAAAGAAAATAAAAGAAAACGCCATGAAAAAGAAAACTATTATGAAACTGATGTTCACCTTTGCCGCTGGACTCATCGCAACCGCAGCATCGGCACAGGATGTAGTGAGCAAACTGGAAGTATTTGACATTGAGACAGGACGGCACACCGTTGTCGCAAGATTCGACCGGCGCATAGAGGCTCCCAACTGGAGCCGCGACGGCAAATGGCTGATCTTCAATTCCGACGGCCGCATATTACGCATGGCGGCAGACGGCAGCACCAAGGCAGACACCATTGACACCGGTTTCTGCGTAAACTGCAACAACGACCACGTGCTCTCTACCGACGGCACAATGCTTGCCGTAAGTTGCAGCCCGAAAGCCGACTGGCGGTCGCGCATATACACGCTTCCGCTGAGCGGCGGCACCCCCACCCTCATAACGCCTGTCGGACCAAGCTATCTCCACGGATGGAGCCCCGACGGAAAGACCCTGACCTACTGCGCCGAACGCAACGGCGAATATGATGTCTACACTATTCCTGCCGAAGGCGGCGACGAGGTGAGGCTGACTACGGCTAAAGGGCTTGACGACGGACCGGAATATTCGCCCGACGGCAGGCACATCTGGTTCAACTCCGTGCGCACAGGGCTAATGCAGCTATGGCGCATGAACGCCGACGGAAGCAACCAGACGCAAATGACGTTCGACGAAGACATGAACAGCTGGTTCGGGCACGTGTCGCCTGACGGCAAATGGGTGGTGTACGTGGCTTATCACAAAGGCGACCTTAAGCCCGATCAGCACCTGCCAAACAAGAACGTAGAGCTGAGGCTTATGCCTGCCGCAGGCGGCAAGCCAAAGACGCTCGTAAAGCTCTTTGGCGGACAAGGCACTATAAACGTGAACTCATGGGCGCCTGACAGCCGCCGTTTCGCCTACGTAAGCTATGAACTCAAATAGCTTGCCAGGAATCGTGTCACGCCGTGACACGATGTGTGTCACGCCCTGACATTGTGAGTGTCACGCCGTGACACGGTGCGTGTCACGGCGTGACACAATACGTTTGCCACCGATTAAGATTTAGGAAAAAGACAAATAGCATGAAGAAAATCATTTTAGCAATCACGCTCGCGCTTACAACCATGACCCTAAGCGCGCAAAACCGCAGCAGCGCGAAAGCCTCAAGCAGCAACGAAGTCATAAACACCATCATGGCACGCCGCTCCGTCCGCAAGTATCTTGACAAGCCCGTAGAACACGCCAAACTGGAGAAGATAGCCCTGTGTGGCATCAATGCGCCCAACGGCATGAACAACCAGCGCTGGGCTGTGCGCGTGGTTGAAAGCAAAGAGTGGATTGACGGCACCACGGCAATCTTCAAGAAAGCCAGCCCCGACATGGTCAGCCGTGACAAGAACTTCAAAAACATGTTCCGCAATGCGCCCAATGTGATATGCGTGGCAACGCCAAACGGTGCATCGTCAGTAGATGCCGGAATGCTCGGCGAAAACATGATGCTTGCAGCCAAGTCGCTCGGTCTTGGGACGTGCTGCCTCGGCGGAGCCGTACATTTCCTCAACACCAACGCCGATTGCAAGCCTTTCCTTGACAAGCTTGACCTTCCCGAAGGCTACAAAATAGCTTTCATCGTAGCCGTAGGCTATCCCGATGAGCAACCGCAGGCAAAGCCAAGGGATGCGAGCAAGATAAAATATATAAAGTAGAATGAAATTTATATATATACTGACTTTGAAATGACAAGAGAACAGGAACGTACTGAACTGCATAAGATAATATGGCGCATAGCCAATGACCTTCGGGGAAGTGTAGATGGGTGGGACTTCAAGAGCTACGTCCTCGGCATGCTTTTCTATCGGTTTATCTCTGAGGACATAACAAGATATGCCAACAAGCTCGTCAGCGATTCGGGGGATGACGACTCATCTTTCAACTATGAGACACTGCCAGACGAAGACGCTGAGAACGGGCGCGCACAGATGGTTGAAGAAAAAGGCTACTTCATCCTGCCGTCCGAACTCTTTGCCAACGTGCAGAAGAATGCCGCAAAGGATGAGAACCTCAACATAACTCTTGCCAATATCTTCCACAACATTGAGAACTCCGCCAACGGCACTGCCTCAGAGCCTGATATGCAAGGACTCTTCTCTGATATTGACACCAACAGCAAGAAACTCGGCAACACGGTGGCGCAACGCAATGAGAAACTCGTGAAGATTCTCAATGCCATTGCCGAACTGAACCTTGGCACGACCTTCGACCAGACTACCAACGACACCTTCGGCGATGCCTACGAGTTCCTTATGACAATGTACGCCAGCAACGCAGGAAAGAGCGGCGGCGAGTTCTTCACTCCGCAGGAGGTCAGCCGCCTGCTTGTGATGATTGTCATAGGGCATAAAGGCAGGCTCCGCAAAGTCTACGACCCTGCCTGCGGTTCGGGTTCACTGCTGTTGCAGTTTAAAAAGCTGATGGGCAACAACTGTCCGCCTATGTTCGGTCAGGAGATAAACCCTACGACCTACAACCTCTGCCGCATCAATATGTTTCTGCATGGCGTAGGCTTCGACAAGTTCGACATACAGCTCGGCGACACCCTACTCGACCCCAAGCATTGGGACGACGAGCCTTTCGACGGCATAGTCTCCAATCCGCCTTACAGCACCAAGTGGGAAGGCAAGTCTAACCCGCTCCTTATCAACGACCCCCGTTTCTCCCCTGCGGGAGTCCTCGCGCCGGAGAGCAAGGCAGACCTCGCCTTCACCATGCACATGCTCTCCTGGCTTTCCACCGATGGCACTGCGGCGATAGTAGAGTTTCCGGGTGTGCTCTACCGTGGCGGTGCCGAGGAGAAAATTCGCAACTATCTTATCTCCAACAACTTTGTAGATACCGTCATCCAGCTGCCCGAGAACCTGTTCTTCGGTGTGACCATCGCCACATGCATCATAGTGTTAAAGAAAAGCAAGGCTGATTCCAACATCCTCTTTGTAGATGCCTCCAAGGAGTTTATCCACGAGGGCAACAAGAACAAGCTCTCCGAGGAGAACATC
>CAZZNO010000081.1:0-13488 GCA_964655685.1 uncultured Prevotella sp. | reverse complement strand
GGCGTATGTGGCAAGCACGTACGCCGTATGTAAGAATCACCTAAGAAATTTTCATTTTTCTGCCATTTTTATCTTGGCATACAGTACATACGTATGCCTGTGGCACGGAGACCATACTTATCGTATGCCCTGACCTCAATGCTATGTGCCCCGGTAAGAGCCTCATCCGGCAGTTTGAACTGCCATAGCTGACCGCTTGGTCGATGACGCATGGGGTTCATACGATTGTATTTTGTAGGATAAGCATCTATGAGATTCATCTCCCTTATCCATGCCACGTTTCGCTCTACATATTCCGACATGGCACAAGCTTGCCATGCTCCGCCGTCGATGCGGCATTCCACTGTGGTAGAGTCGCAGCTGCCATATACCGTGGCAAGCATGAGCCCACGCGGCACGCCACGATAGTCGCGCAAATGATTGTCAAGGGTGTCTATGCCCGTAACCCGTATCGACATCTCGCGTTCGGCATCTTGACCTATTGCCTTGCAACGGATGTCATAGCTGTCGCCATGAATGTTGACTTGAAAATAGTTGCGTGGCGTGCCGCACTGCTGCAATGCCGACGGTACACCATCCCAGTCTTTCTCGCCTACCCACCAGAAGCCACATGCCGCCCCGGCACCAAGTTCGGGAATGACATTGCCACCGGAATGGTGGAAAAAACGAGCCACACGATGCAGGTGCCCGGATATGACAAGGGCTTTATCATAGCCATTAATGAGCGAAAGAAGGGAGTCCTTGTTCTTGGTAAATGCCAACGGCACGTGGGCACAGACAATGACGAGCCTGTCCTTGGGGACCATGCGCAAGTCGTTGGCAGCGAAGCGCAGCTGGCGGTCGCTGATGCGACCCTCGTAGCCCCGTGAACCTTTGCCATAGACATTGTTCAGGATAAGGAAGTGGGCACGACCTTCATTGAAGGCAAAGCAGTCGGCTCCAAAGAATTTGTCATAGGTGCGGTTCTGCCTCGTTATCACGCTATCCACATCGCGATCGTGATTGCCGGGCAATGTCCACGACTGCTGAGGCAAAGCCTGCATCATGTCACGCAGATCGCCATAGAGCGAAAGGTTGTTGTTTACAAGGTCGCCGAGGAAGATGTTGGTTTCGCTTGCCGAACCATGCATGAGCTCTGGCCAGAGCGTGCGTGAGAGATATTCGAGTTCCTGATAGTTGCTCACTTGTATGTCGCCGATGGCATTGAGCATGAAGTCGTCGTGCGGCTCCCTTGCCTTCAAGGCGAAGTCGACCGTCTCCGTCGTGCGCCGCTTTTTAGCTTGCTGCGTGTAGTCGGCATAATAAAACGCGGCATTGGCAAGCCTGCCGCCCGATATAGCCTTGCCGGCAGGCAGTATGGGGAAGACGCTCATGCCCTCGCTGATGTTAATGGCATAGCTGCCGTCGGGCTTGGTGAGAACAATCGTATCGCCATTGGATATGGGAATCCCTACAATGCCCTCCTCGACATTATCACGGATACCGTTACCATTGGCATCGTTGTAAACAGTGCCCTTGACCGTAATTGGCAAAGCAGGCTTGCCCGCTAAAGCCGGCAAGCTTGCTGTCATGAACAAAAAAAGGCACAGGCATATACAGCCTGTTACCTTTTCAAAAAGAGTTGGCAAGCAATTACTCTGCATACTTGTAGAGGTGGAGATGCTGGTCGCCATCAGTGAATGACACATAGCCAGTGCCGTCCTTGGCGAAAGCTATGTTCACATCAGAAGCGGCAGTCTCAGCGAGACGTACAGGAGTAGACCATTGCTGTGTCTCAGAGTCGAGATAAATCACATACGGATAGTTCTGGTCATTCTTGTTGTTATAAGCCACGAACGGCGTTCCGTCGGGAGCCACGGCAACAGAAATGGACAGGTGGCTGTCAATGGCAAAGCCAAGAGGCAGGATATTGCCGCCTACAACAGAGAACGTGTTCGAATTGGCGTTGAAACGCTCAAGGCGTATGCCATAGCTGCCTTTTTCGTCAGCATCGTCGCCAGTCCAAATGTAGAGAGTTCCGTCAGGAGCAACCGTCATGCCATAGCCTGCGATAGAAGTCTGTGAAGCGCCTTCGCGCACATAGTTGGAGCGGAGGACTGTCCAGGCAGAGCCGTCATATTTCTGCACTGTCATGCCGTAGTTGACACCGTCTACCATACCACGATTGATGTAAAGGTTGTAGACATTGGAACCGTCGCCGGCATTTATGCAAGCGAAAATCTGGTTTGTAGTGCCTTCTGCACTGTTCCAAGCCGAACCGTTGAAAATGGAGTTGACCATTACGCGGCGGGCAAAGTCTGCCCTGTTACTGTTGTTCTGCTGGTTGACAACGAGACGGTTGTTGCTCATAGCCGCAAGAGCCACGCTCTTAGACTGTGCTTTCAGCACGCTTTCGTCGCCGACCTGTGTCCATGCGCCGCCATTAGACTTCATCACGGACAGGGCACCACTCAGGACTGTAGACTCGCTGTTACCATAAGCCACATAGAGCGTGCCGTCGGGAGCGATGTCGAAGTCATAGTCGGAAGAACTGACTTTCTTGCTGAATGACTGGTCGCCCACGAAACTGAAGGCAGAGCCGTTGAGCTTCACCACCGTCATCTTCTCGCTCTCATCGGACCGCTCCTTGAAAGCGACATACGGCGTATTGTCTGTCGGGCCCACTTTCAACACTGCTCCAGAATAGACGGTGGAAGCATTATAGGTTGCTGCCTCGCTCCACTTAACGTTTGACGACTTGGTGATAGTGACGGAGATGCGCACGTTCTTCGAACCATCACTGTTGGAGACGATGTAGTCTACAGGGTTGGTGAAGTCGTTCTTGGTTACCTGACTCTGCTGAGTCACGCCTTCCACAAGAACCTTGTTGCCTTCATTGACCGTAAAGCGTGCCACAAGTGCTGACTTATTTACAGAAGCCGGCATGGCGATGGTTATAGCAGTGCTACCCGGAGCAATGGTAGCCACATAGTCTCTTGACAGCACTCCGGCATTGTCCTCTGCATAGAAACCGAAACTTGTGAGTGCGGCTTCCTCAACCTGCTTCTTCTCATCGTCGTTGTCGTCGGAGCAAGCCGAAAACGTAAATACGGCGAGCATCAGCAAAGCAGCGAAGGAAAATAAATCTCTTACTTTCTTCATTTTCTCTTTCCTTTTTGTGGATGGACTTAAGAAAGACCACCCGGTTAAACATTAAAATATACTTATCAATTGTATTTTCTTATTTCAACACAGTAGTCACCTTGCGCGCACTGACAAAGCACTGACGGGCAAAAGCAGCAAAATCATCGGCAGTGATGCCATTTACTATGTCATCATATTCCGTAAGGCGTTGCCATTGCTCATGACCTGTGTAGATGGCATTTCTTATCCATGTGGTCCACCATGCAGGCCGCTGTGCCTGCGTGGCGTGATCTTTTATGAGGTTTGCCTTGACATCAGCTATGACCTCAGCGTATGCCGCAGGATTAGACACAATGTCAGCGACCACCTGACGGACTGCCTTTACGAGGCTGTCTACATCGTCCGGCTTGCACACAAAAGCTATGGTGCCGAGCTGCATGAACGACGGATATGGCGTTGATGAGATGCTCACCGTAACACTGTAGACCTTGCCCATTTCCTCACGCAACTTGCCGAGAAGCGCCTGTCGCATGACGCTCTTTGTCATGTCTTCCAGAACCTGGCGGCGGAAATACTCAGTGCTGTCGGCATACTGTGGGAAAAGCAATGTCACTGTAGCCCTGTCATCATCGTCGGCATGTCCTACAAGCGTGGTGTCGGCAGTGACCACATGGCGTGGCGGAGCCACCCACAGCGTGTCACCATTGCCTGAGGGCAATCCTCCTATATAAGTTTCTATGAAAGGCCGCACTTCGTCGAGTGTTGCCGATGAGGTGACGATGAACGTATAGCCTCCGGCTGATCCATAGAAGCGGCGCATGAGTGACAGGATGCTGTCACGTTTGACCTCCTGTCTTAAACGATTGCGAGTGAGGTCGGCGTAAATATAGTTGTCGCCATTGAGCACATGCTGTACCTGCTTTGAGAAAATCTTGGACGGCGTATCATGCCGCAGACTGTCTGCCTCGATAAGCTTGTCCATAGTAAGCTTGAAGACATTGTCATCAAGGCGCGGGCGCGTCCATCTGAGCCACAACAGCTGGAACATCGTCTCCATGTCTTCGAGATGTGCCGATGCCGCCACGCCTGTGCGATGCTTGTCTACAAGCAGGCGCACAGAAGCCGTGCTGCCGGCAAGATATGAGGATATAGCATCGCGCGTAAAGTCACCGGCTCCAGAAAGGCTGACAACCGGCGGGCCCACTATTCCAGTGACATAGAGCGAGGAATCAATGGCGTATTGCCCACCCTTGCGGAAACCGGAAAGCAGGATGCGGTCGGGCTCGGCATCGGTATGGCGGAAGATGACACGTGTGCCGTTGTCAAGGCGCATGTCTGTAGCCGCTATGGCGGGGATGGCTGTCTCGCTGACGATATGGCGTGAATACTTCACATCACAAAGCTCATCAGGCACAGTCGTATCGGACACGTAACGTGACAATAGCGGACGGCGGTAGGCTTCTTCGACAAGAGCCATAAGTGACAGGCTGTCGAGGCTGATGTCGCGGTTGTTGCCAGTGAGGAGATAGTGGCGACGGGCAGGACGCAGTATTCGGCGCACCGCTTTTAGTACAGCCACAGAATCCATAGCTGGCAACAGGCGGCGCATAAGCGCATACTCGTCAGCAAGGGATATGTATGTGTTTCCGCTATAGTAATCGGCATAGATGCTCTCCATTATATTTGAAGAAGATGTTCCTGTGCGCCCTTCAGCCTTAAGGCGCAAGCCGCTTTCCAAAGCCTTGGACACACGCCTTATCTCCTGCGACGTGAATCCCCAAGCCTCTATCTGGCGATAATGGTCAATATAGTCGACGATGCCATCCTTTATCTTGCCCTTTTGCAACTCAACAGATGCATCTACCACACCGGTAGCCCCGATGAACGAAGCATACTGTATACCGGCTTTGTCGTAAGCTGGATTGGAGAAAGAAAGAGAATTGAAACGCTGCTTGACAAGGCGGTTGACCAATGCCCGCATGAGATACTGACGATAGTCATTGGCAGTTTTGACAGCAGGCGGCATGTCGCATAGGGTGACTATCTCCAACTGGTCAGACGTTGCCAACGAGTCGGTGCTGACCTTGGCGCTTGTCTTGCTGAATGGGGGAATGGCTACATGACGCCACATTAAGTCCTTGCCTTTCAAGCCGGAGAAATAGCGCTTAATGAGCTGCTCTATAACGTCAGCATCAATATCGCCAGCTACGGCGACAGCCATGCGCGAGGGCGTGTACCACTTGTCATAATAGCCACGCAGGGTGGCGGCGGTAGCGTGTTGTATTACAGCCGTGTCACCAATCGTCATGCGACGGGCATAACGTGAGCCATTGAGGAGCTCGTCGAGGAGCAACTGCGATGCTTCCATGCGTCTGCCGCCACGCTGCCGCCACTCAGACATTATGACACCGCGTTCACGGTCGACTTCTTCAGGCGCAAAGGTTACGCCGCCAGCCCAGTCGGCAAGAATGAGCATGGTGGAGTCGACGACAGCTGCATTGGTTGTGGGAAGCTGTAACTTGTAGACAGTTTCAGTGAAAGCTGTATGGGCGTTGAGGTCTTTGCCGAACTTAGCGCCCTTGGACTGCAGGAAGCGCACGATGCCGTCGCCGGGAAAATGGCGTGTGCCATTAAACGCCATGTGCTCTATGAAGTGGGCTATGCCACGCTCATTCTCATCTTCCTGCACCGAACCTGCCTTGACGAAAAGCCGATACACAGCCTCACCACGTGGGCGGGCATTGGGGTAGATATAATAGGTCAGCCCGTTGGCAAGCCTGCCCGTCCTCAGTTGTGGGTCACGGCTAAGTTTCTGCGATGCCATGACATCGCAGAAGCACAGCATCAACATGGTTAAGATAAGGGTGAAACGGCTCATTCGTTCTCTTTGGTTATGACAAGCTCATGCTGCAACGCATCAGGGCCGGGATAGCCCATAGGGATGTTCATGCTGTTGCTGAGGAGGCGTATTGTGAGTGTGTTGTCTCTGGACGGGTCTACGGTATGTTCCAGCCACCTCACGCGCACGGGCATCTCGTAGATACCGGGCAGGAAGGTGACGGCATTTGTGGTGTTGAGAAGCTCGAAGTCTACACCCGCCTGCAAGCCATCGCCCACTACGACCTCGTAGTTGACCTCAAGGTTAGCCGTAAGAGGCGCACTGCTAAGATAAATATAATAGGTATTGACATTCTTCACGTTGGACCTCACCACGACATTTGACGAGCCTGTAGCCGAGGCAACACGCAGGAATGGCTGCGTGAAGGTCACCGCCTCGTCCTTGTCGCATGATGCGAGGGTGAGAATGCCCAATAATAATATGAGTATGCGTTTCATGTGATATTTGTTTCTGTAGGATGTTTATTGGTTGACCGTGGGGTTGCCCTGCATATTGGTGTTGGCATTGAGTTCCGTTTGCGGGATAGGCAGCACGAAACGGTCGTTTGGATAGCTAAGATACCGCACCGACGACGTGGTGTTGTGCTCTCTTACGAGGTCTTGCTTCCAGCGTGTTATGTCGAAAAGATTGTGTCCCTCAAAGCAAAGCTCCTTGACACGTTCGCGCCTGACAAGAACAAGCAGATTGGCATCAGGGCAAGCCGCCAGCACCGAGTCGGCTTTTGTCTGACCAACAGCCCGCCGAACTATCGCCCCGATATACTGTCTTGCCGTAGAATAATCGGCAAGATTGCAAGCAGCCTCAGCCGCATTGAGATATTCTTCTGAAAGGCGGAAGACAAACGGGTCGTCACGATTAGTCTCATTGTCGGGAATGGTGGTAGCCTCATATTTAAGACATTGCTTTGTGCCGCCATTGCGCAGCAGCTGCAAACGCAGGTCACCATTGTCAAAAAGTGACAGCAGCGTGTCGGCAGGAAGACAGTTGGACTGATAGAAACTCTTCAGGTATCCCCGCCTTTCCTTTCCGCTGAGGCGGAAGATAGCCTCACCCTGATAGCTAAGGTCGCTGTACATGCGCAGATAGTTTGAGCCTTCGGCAAGCTGCAGCCCTGCAATGGCACGACGGGCATAGTCGAGGGCGTTCTGCCAGTCCTCCATATAAAGGTAAACACGCGAGTACATGGCATTGACTGCCTGCAAGGAGGCATAGCGGAAATCGGAAGCTACTTCGTCAGAAAGCAGCGTGGAGGCTTGGGCAAGGTCGGCGAGAACTTGCGTGTAGACCTCCTTTACGCTCTTACGCGACACGTTGTCGTCAGGCCCAGGAGTGACCGTCAGCACTGGGACGCCAAGATGTGAAGCATCTGTAGTGTAATTGTATGGTTGGGCATAGGCGCGGCACTGGTCAAAATGGCAAATTGCCCGCAGCAACAGCGCTTGCCCAAGTATGTTGTCACATTCAGCCTTGTCCGTGGGATAAGCCGCCGCAACGGTAGGCGCATACTGGATGACATTATTTACATTTGCCTGCGCAACATATATCTTGCGCCAGATGTAGCCCACGGCTCCTGTCTCCTGTGAAGGGTCGGAAGTGTAGTTGTACTGAGCCACCATGTCGCCAGAGTAACCCGACGGCATAGTCGACATATTGCCTGCAACATCAGGATATTTGGTAAACTCGTTGTCAAGGTATGAATACATCTCATTGTAAGCTCCCACGAGTCCTGCCCGCAAGCCGCTGGGGTCGCCAAGGAACGAAGGAATGGTGGCACGCCCCTCCTGGTCAACACTGAGAAAGTCGTTGCAAGAGGTGAGAGCTGTGGCTGAAAGCAAGCCACACATTATTGTATATATCAGATTGCGTTTCATCGTTGTCTGCGTTATATTAAAAACCTATGTTGACAGCAAAAGAGAATGTGCGCTCCACCGGATAGCCGCCCATAGTGGTCTTATATGAATTGTGGTCTTTGCCGGAGTAGGGCGAGTAAGCCATGAGGTTGTCGCCTATGAAAGACACCGATAGATCGTTGACGCCCCAGCCATGTACAAGCTTCGAAGGCAGACGATAGGAAAAGACCAAGTTCTGTAGACGTATGAGGGTTTTGTTATAGAGGTAACGCGTTGAGTTCATCACCGACCCCGTAGACACGCCCCATATCGGTTTGGGATTTTCTACTATGTCGCCGGACTTCTGCCAGCGTTTAAGCTGCTCTATGCTCTGGTTCTCTGAGGCAATGTTAAGGCCGTCGGACGATGTAGCACGACCGAAACTCGTGAAGGCATAGCCACCAAACTGATAGTTAAGCAGGAAGCGCAGCGTAAAACCTTTATAAGAGAAGGTGTTGGTAACACCACCTGTGACATCGGGATTCGAATTCTTGTAAGGCACACGGTTGGCTGTGCTATATGTCTTGGTGATATTGCCATTGACATCATACCACATAGGCATGCCGTCGTAAGGATCTACGCCGGCCCATCTTACGAGGAAATAAGTGTGGATGTCATAGCCTTCGATGTAAGATGTAGTGTTGAAGTTCTTCTGTATGCCGTTGTATAGCTTTTTTAGCACATTACTGTTATGGGCGAGGTTAAGGTCTGTAGTCCACGCAAAATCGCCTTCTTTCTTGGCAATGAAGTTACGTGACGTGAAAGAGAACTCTATACCTTTGTTTTCTATCTCGCCTACATTGCGGTAGACACGTGTATCACCAGTGGTGCGTGACACGTCAAGATTGGACAGCAAGTTCTTGGTATAGTTACGGTAGAATTCAAACTCGAAGTCGAAGCGGTTGAAAATCTCCGTCCTCAGTCCGAGGTTTGTCATGTGGGTCGTCTCCCAACTGAGCTTGCGGTTTGGCGAGCCACTCTGTACACCACCCGTCTCGCCATTGTAGGCATAGCTGCTGCCATAGGTGTACAAACCCATAGCCTCAAGCGACCCAATGCGCGAGTTACCGTTGGTGCCGTATGTGGCGCGGAGCTTTAAGACATTCATCCAAGGAATGTTGAAGAACTTCTCGTTGTGAATGTTCCACGATACGCCGACCGATGAGAAGTTTGCCCATCTCACGTCAGTGCCAAACTGAGAATTACCGTCGCGACGTGCGTTGACGGTAAGATAATAGCGGCTGTCATAATTGTATGAAGCCTGCCCGAGGAAGGAAGCCTTATGCGACTTACTGGTAGTGTTGGTTCCCTTGCGATCATTGGCATAGCTGACACTGCGTATGTTGTCATTGATAAAACCGGAACCGGTGGCTCCGACGGTAGTATAGTCAGTAGCACTTGCCTCAAAGCCGGCAACGGCAGCAACAGTATGCTTTCCGAAAGTACGGTCGAAGTTGAGACGATGGATTGTAGTCCATGTACTGAGGTGCAGGCTCTGGCGAGAGCTGTACCCCTGGCGGTCGGTAAGTGAATTCATGCCCGTCCAGTTGTTCATAGAGCTATAAGTCCTCTCAAGATTGCTTTGGAAGTTGACACCAAACTGCCCCGTATAGTGCAATCCACGGATGATGTCCACACGCAAAGTGAAATTGCCGCTGGCATAGAGAGCCTTCTGGTTGTTGTCGTTTTGCTCTCGCTCAGCTACGGAGTTAAAGAACTTGGTGTCGGTGAACGTCGGATTGCCATTGGCATCAACTCCCGTCACCGTACGATTGAAAAGGCGCAGTGTGCCATCAAGATTATATGGCGAATAAATAGGCAGGTTCTCATAATAGTCACGCCCCATATTGAAAAGGTCGTTGGTGTTGTACGAGGCAGAGAGGTCAGCCGTGAAACGTACCTTGCGATGCAACTGGAAGTTGGTGTTGGAACGCAATGAGAAGCGTCGTTGCTGGTTGCCCTTTACAGTAGCCTTGTTCTCGTAGTAGGACGCAGATAGATAGTAATCAGCACGGTCGCCGCCACCATTCGCCGAGAAATTGGCTTGCAAAGTGTTGCCTGTGCCATAGAAGACATCAAGCCAGTCTGTATCAGTCGTTGAGAAAGCATTAAGATCATTGTCTTGGAAAGGGAACTGCGTGGCATTGAGTCCGGCGTTAGCATAAGCTTCACGCGCCAATTCCATGTATTGCTTCGCATTGAGGACCTTTGGCGCAGTGCTGCGGTCTATCTTTGCGATGCCATACTGTACATCTGCACGAATGTTGAGCTTGCCCTTCCGCCCGTGCTTCGTAGTTACGAGGATAACGCCATTGGCACCATCGGCACCATAGATAGTCGTTGCCGTTGCATCCTTGAGCACGGTTATAGACTCTATGTCGTCAGGATTGATGAAAGACAGCGGGCTTATCGTAGACGACTGTCCGGGCATCTGATTGGTTGTGCCACCGGTATACATCTGCACACCGTCAACAATCCACAGCGGCTCGTTGGATGCCGACATAGAAGCATCACCACGCACACGCACATTGTAGCGTGGACGCGAGTTGTCCGGCGAATCAGAATTGATGTCAACCTTCACGCCTGGGATAAGGCCGTCGAGCATCTTGTCAAGACGCATCTGCGGCAGACCTTCAAGGTCTTTGGAAGTAACCTGATAAGCACTGCCTACGAGGTCGCTGCGCTTCTGTGCCGTGCCATAAGCACCAACAACTACTACATCCTCAATGGTTTTGCCATCCTCAGACAGCGACACATCAAGACGACCGTCAGCAGCCGGCGTACGGGTGACGCTTTTCATGCCAACATAACTAAAGGTAAGAATAGGATGACGGGTTGAAGATGTAAACGTGTAGTTGCCATCGGCATCAGTGATAACCTTTTTGCCAGTAGACTTCTCGGTAATGGTAACACCAGGCAGCGGCTCACCAGCATCGTCTGTGACGACACCACGTACGTTAAGCGTCTGTGCAGGCTGCGCGGCAGTCTGACCGAGAACGGGCACCGTCACGGCTACAGGAAAGAAACAGCACAATGACAGTACGAGCAGAGTTTGGACAGTTTTTCTCATAATCTTTATTATTCCGCCTACAAAGTTAGATAAACTTTCAAAAATGACAAATCTTTTGATTGAAATTTATCACTTTAAACGCGATATTATTCACTTTTTATTATCAGAAATACATAAATATATCAATAATTAATAAAAAGCTAACAAAGGATGCAAAGACGCTCAAAACCTTAAAAATTTACAAAATGTAAGCACCAAAACTATTTTTGTCGGGCTTTTATTTGGAGGGAACAAAAGAAAACCCTAAATTTGCCCCTGATATTAAACCTTTTGCTACTAAAAACAATTATTACTATGGAAGTTGAACAAGTATTGAAAGGCCTTATGTGGAAACACGCCAATGAGCCGGAGTTCCTGCAGGCCGTAAAAGAAGTGCTAATCTCTATCAAGGATGTCTACAACCAGCATCCCGAATTTGAGAAAGCTCATATAATAGAACGCCTCGTAGAGCCAGAGCGTGTGCACATGTTCCGCGTGCCTTGGGTTGACGACAAAGGCGAAGTGCATGTAAACACGGGCTACCGCGTGCAATTCAACAGTGCCATTGGCCCCTACAAGGGCGGACTGCGTTTCCACCCGTCAGTGAACCTCAGCATCATGAAGTTCCTCGGCTTCGAACAGACGTTCAAAAACGCCCTCACCACATTGCCAATGGGCGGCGCTAAAGGCGGTGCAGACTTCTCATTGCGCGGAAGGTCAGCCAACGAAGTGATGCGTTTCTGCCAGGCATTCATGCAGGAGTTGTATCGCTATATAGGTCCCGACGAGGACGTGCCGGCAGGCGACATAGGCGTAGGCGGCAGGGAGATTGGCTATCTATTTGGCGAATACAAGAAGCTCACCCACCAGTTCCAGGGCGTGCTCACAGGCAAAGGCATGGAATGGGGAGGCTCAATACTCCGCCCTGAGGCAACAGGTTTCGGCGCACTGTATTTCGTCAATCAGATGCTCCAGACCCACGATATAGATATAAAGGGCAAGACCATAGCCGTTTCAGGCTTCGGCAACGTGGCTTGGGGAGCAGTGAAGAAAGCTACCGAGCTTGGTGCCAAGGTCATCACTATTAGTGGTCCTGACGGTTACATATACGATCCGGAAGGCATCAGCGGAGAGAAAAACGAATATATGCTCGAGCTGCGTGCCAGCGGTAACGACGTTTGCCAGCCTTACGAAGACGAGTTCAAAGGCTCGAAGTTCTTTGCAGGCAAGAAACCTTGGGAGCAGAAAGCAGACATCTACCTCACATGCGCAACACAAAACGAGCTCAACGGCGACGATGCCGAGCGCATACTTGCCAGCAAGCCGCTTTGCGTAGCAGAGGTAAGCAACATGGGCTGCACAGCAGAGGCAGTGGAAAAGTTTGTTCAGGCAAAGGCTCTCTTTGCACCGGGCAAGGCAGTGAACGCCGGTGGTGTTGCTACATCAGGGCTGGAGATGACTCAAAACTCAATGCGCCTGCATTGGAGCGCAAAGGAAGTAGACGAACGTCTGCACTTCATCATGCACTCCATCCACGAGCAGTGCACCAAGTACGGAACACAGGCAGACGGCTACATCGACTATGTACGCGGTGCCAATGTTGCAGGATTCATGAAAGTTGCCAACGCGATGCTCGCACAAGGCATAGTTTAATGAGTGAAACATAAACAATATAAAATTGCCGCATTAGCGGCAGCCATTTTACTTACTACAGGCATTGCCCCCGTGAGTGCGCAGACACACAGGGGCAAAGCCTCTTTTTATTCTAAAAAAGCCACAGGTGCCCGTTCTTCGAGCGGCGAGCGTATACATCACGACAGTCTGACGTGCGCCCATCGCTCCTATCCCTTTGGCACCCTGCTAAAAGTAACAAATCTCAGCAACGGCAAGTCGTGCATAGTACGTGTCAACGACCGTGGTCCACACAGGCGAGGCCGCATTATCGACCTCAGTTATGGAGCCGCACGCGAGCTTGGCATGTTAGCACAGGGAATAGCAATGGTAGAGGTACAACTCGTTGACGACATCAAGGTACCCTATCGTGATGAACCGGCAGAAAGAGGGCTTCCCGATTTTGAATTCGACATCGACGAACTGGGGGGCAACTATATCTTAAAGCCATTCAAGCCCGAGTCCATGAGCCCCCCTAAGAAAGGTGTCAAGTTGAAAAAAAGAGGAGAAAACAAGGTGGCAGCAACCAATAAATAATGTAAAGCACTCATAAAGGAGCTCTTTATTCCCACATTATTTTACATCCTCCAACCATTTTTATGCACAAAGGGATACAAAGAAGCCCCACTCAAGTATACCGTCGTACCCCATTCGGGTACGGCGAAGATGTATTCTGCCAAACTAAAAAAGATGTATTCTGCCAAACTAAAACTAAACGAAGAGCTTGCTTGCTTCTTCTTGAGACAAGCCAACAAGCCTACAAATTTCATCTATAGTCATGCCCTTTGCTTTCAAAGCCAAAGCTAAAGAGCGAATTTTATCGTCCTTCTCCTTCAGACTCTTATTCTTCTCCTTCA
>CAZZNO010000080.1:0-13514 GCA_964655685.1 uncultured Prevotella sp. | reverse complement strand
TTCTATTCAAACAGCGTGGTCAACAAGCTTCAGGAGGAACTTGCCCATAGGCTTGGCAAAATCAGCGGTTATGACGATTACAGCCTTTTTCTTATAAACAGCGGAGCCGAAGCCAATGAGAACGCATTGAAGCTTGCAAGCTTTCACAACGGACGTAAGCGTGTGCTTGCAGCTGAGCATTCGTTTCATGGACGCACGTCACTTGCCGTAGAGGTGACTGACAATAAGAAGATTGTAGCTCCAATAAACGATAACAAACATGTCACTTTCCTGCCTTTGAACAATCTTGAAGCTTGGGAAAAAGAGCTTGCAAAGGGTGATGTGTGCGCCGTAATATTGGAGTGCATCCAGGGCATTGGCGGTTGCGTTATGGCAACGGCGGAGTTTGCCCAGGGCGTGGCAAAGGCTTGCAAGAAATATGGCACGGTATTGATTTGTGATGAGATTCAATGCGGCTATGGAAGAAGCGGGAAGTTCTTTGCCCACCAATGGCTAAACATAAAGCCTGACCTTATAACCGTGGCTAAGGGCATTGCCAACGGTTTCCCGATGGGAGGACTTCTGATTTCTCCAGAATTCAAACCCGTGATCGGTCAGCTTGGCACCACTTTTGGCGGCAATCATCTTGGTTGTGCTGCGGCTCTTGCAGTGCTCGATGTGTTTGAGAAAGAAAATATCGTATGGAATGCCAATGAGGTGGGAGAGTATTTCCTTGACCAACTGCGTATGTTGCAACAGGTAAACGACCATATACTTGAAGTTCGCGGGCGTGGGCTTATGATAGGTCTTGTGCTCGATATGCCGCACAAGGAAGTGCGTTCACGCCTTATACACGAGCAGCATGTCTTCACAGGATGTGCCGGTACAAACATCCTGCGCATACTGCCGCCGTTGATCATAACCAAAGCCGACGTAGACGATTTCATATACCGATTGAAGAACGTATTGTAAAAAAGAGAGGGGAAAATGAAAATAGCGATTATTGGCGCAGGAGAAATGGGTGGTGCATTTGCTGAAGGCTTGTTGAAAGGCGAGTTGTTTAAGGCAGATGACATAACCATTGCCAATCCGCACGAAAACAAGCTTGAGCGTTTTGCGCATCTTGGCGCGAGCGTCACGACTGACAACAAAGCTGCCGTGGCTGGTGCTGACTATGTTACAATAGCAGTCAAACCAAAAGTTGTGAAGACAGTTGTTGACGAGATAAAGCCGGTGCTCGACTATTCAAGCCAGACAATAATAAACATGGCGGCAAGTATCGCTATCGGGCAGTTGCGTGATTGGTTGAAAGAAGATGGCAAGGTGCCGGACATAGTTCAGGCTCTGCCCAACATCGGCATAGCGGAACGTGCCTCGATGACGTTCCTTTCACCAAGCGCACAGGCTATGGAGCATATCACAAAGACTTTGGATATATGCGAGATATTCAATGATGTAGGCAGTACGCTTATCGTCGACGAGAGTCTTCTCTCTGCTGGTACTGCGCTTTCAGGCTGTGGTATAGCGTATGTTATGCGCTTTGTGCGTGCCGCCTCCGAGGCAGGTGTAGAGCTGGGCTTTAAAGCAGATGACGCCAAGAATGTGGTTTTACAGACAATGGAAGGTGCCGTGAGGTTGCTTCAAGCCAAGAATGAGCACCCCGAGGCTGTGATAGACAAGGTTACAACGCCTGGCGGAATGACTATAAAAGGCTTGAATGCTATGGAGCAAAACGGCTTTACAAATGCTGTGATACAAGGCTTCAAGGGTAGTTTGAAGTAAGAATTTTGCATGAAGCGAATAGTTATAAAAGTAGGTTCAAATGTCTTGACACGTGCCGACGGCAAGCTGAACGTGACGCGAATGTCGGCAATTGTGGACCAAATAGCTTGGCTGAGGCAGCACGATTATGAAGTCATACTCGTGTCGTCTGGTTCTATGGCAAGCGGGCGCGGGGAGCTAAAGGTAGACCGCAAGCTTGACAGCGTAGGTCAGCGGCAGCTGTATTCTGCTATCGGACAAGTGAAGCTTGTTGGTGTTTATTATGACCTTTTCCGTGAATATGGCATTCATGTAGGGCAGGTGCTGACCATGAAGGAGAGCTTTGCCACACGTGGTGAATATCTCAACCAGCGTGCTTGCATGAAGGTGATGCTTGACTGTGGTGTGTTGCCAATCGTAAACGAGAATGATACGGTGAGCGTTACTGAGCTAATGTTTACCGACAATGACGAGCTTGCCGGGCTTGTTGCGTCTATGATGGGTGCTGAAACACTGGTGATACTGACAAACGTAGACGGTATTTACAACGGTGATCCAAAGGCGAATGGTACACGTGTGATACCAATGGTGAGCTATGACCGAGACTTGGGCGAATATGTGCAAGAGACAAAGAGCGGCTTCGGGCGTGGCGGCATGATGACAAAGACGAAGATTGCAAGAAAGGTTGCTGAGGAAGGCATCAAGGTAATAATAGCCAACGGGCAGGTAGACAATATACTTATAGAACTTGTAGAGCATCCTCAGCAGACAATGCACACAGAGTTCAGACCGAATCCTACGCCGACTTCACGTATAAAGAAATGGATAGCCCACAGCGAGAGCTTTGCCAAGGGGAGGGTTACTGTAAACCAAAAGGCAGCGGATGCATTGCATGGCGATAAAGCCGTGAGCCTGTTGCCTATTGGCGTTACTGCTGTAGAAGGCGATTTTGAAGAGGGTGACATTATTGAGGTTGCCAATGAAAAGGGCAATGTAATTGCTATTGGACGTAGTGGTTACAGTGCCGTCGATGCGGCAAAAGCTACAGGCAAGCATGGCATGAAGCCAATAGTGCACTACGATTATCTGTATATGGAGTAACAAAACTATGGAAGCTATCAACAAAACCACCAACACTATCGCCTCGGCTTTCGATGCTCCTGCCTTTACAAGCGGATGTGGAGAGGCTTTTATAAATGCTAAGAAGGCAAGCCAAGGTTTGCAGCTCATGACTGACGATAAGCGCAATGAGGTGCTTTGTGCTGTGGCTGATGCTATAGAGAAGGAGTCGCAGTGGTTGCTTGCTGCCAACTCCAAGGACTTGTTGCGCATGGACAAAAGCAACCCCATGTATGACAGGCTTCAGTTGACAGAGGACCGGCTGAAGGTTATTGCCGCTGACATGCGCCATGTGGCTACATTGCCGTCGCCGCTTGGACGTACGCTGAAAGATAAAACACTTGCTAATGGCTTGCATCTGCGCCGCGTCAGCGTGCCATTTGGTGTTATCGGCATGATTTATGAGGCAAGGCCTAACGTGACTTTTGACGTTTTCTCACTATGTTTTAAAAGTGGCAACGCTTGCGTGTTAAAGGGTGGTAAGGATGCAGAGGAATCATGTAAGGCTGGAGTAGAACTTATAAAAAAAGTGCTGAAAGAGAAAGGTGTTGATTCTTCTGCCATTGAATTATTGCCTTTCACACATGAGGCAACAGGTGACATGCTTCGTGCTGTTGGCTATATAGATCTTTGTATACCGCGTGGAGGCAAGAAGTTGATAAACTTTGTGCGAGATAATGCAAAAGTGCCCGTAATAGAAACAGGGGCTGGGGTCGTGCACTGCTATTTTGACGAATATGGCGATTTGGACAAAGGCAAAAGGATAATAGACAATGCTAAAACACGCCGCCCAAGCGTATGCAATACCCTTGACTGCATCATCATACATTCTTCACGACTGGGTGACTTGCTTGAGCTTGTGGCTCCACTTGCCAGAAAGGGCGTGAGGCTTCATGCTGACAGCCGTGCTTACGAGGCATTGTCTTCACCTGTATCATCAACTTGCTCACCATATCCTGAAAACTTGTTGACATTGGTCACAACTCTTGATGCCGATGAGACTTGGTCAACAGAATGGTTGAGTTTGCAGGCAGGGGTGAAGACCGTTGACAGTCTCGACGAGGCTTTGCAACATATATCCACATTTGGTAGTGGTCATAGTGAGAGTATAGTGACTGAAAACAAAGATAATGCCCATAAGTTTGAGGCTATGGTTGATGCGGCTTGCGTTTATGTCAATGCTCCTACAAGCTTTACCGACGGTGCTCAGTTTGGCTTAGGAGCGGAGATTGGCATTTCAACACAAAAGCTTGGCGCACGTGGTCCTATGGCACTTGAGGAGATAACAACCTACAAGTGGCTCATAGAAGGTAATGGGCAAGTGAGACAATAATCAATTTAAACATAAACGAATTTCAATATAAAAGCAATGAGGACTTTTTTTAATGTACAGGACATAGGAGATGTAAATGCTGCCGTAAAGGAAGCGCTTGAGGTGAAAGCTAACCGCTTCAATTATCAAAAGCTTGGGAAAAACAAGACGCTGCTGATGATTTTCTTCAATAATTCATTGCGTACGCGCTTGTCAACACAAAAAGCAGCAATGAATCTTGGTATGAATGTCATTGTGCTCGATGTGAATGCGGGTGCGTGGAAACTGGAAACAGAGCGTGGCGTTATAATGGATGGTGACAAGAGCGAGCATCTATTGGAGGCTATTCCTGTGATGGGTTGCTATTGCGACATCATTGCCGTACGCTCTTTTGCCGGGCTGAGTGATCGTGATTATGATTATGCAGAAACCATTGTGGGGCAATTTGTTAAGTATTCAGGTCGCCCTGTTGTGGCAATGGAGACGGCTACAGTGCATCCTCTGCAGGCTTTTGCTGACCTTATAACCATTCATGAGAAGTGGGAGGAGATAAAGGCGCAGAAAGGCGGTAGAAAGCCAAAGGTTGTGCTCACATGGGCTCCTCATTGCCGTGCTTTGCCACAGGCAGTGCCCAACTCTTTTGCGCAATGGATGAATGCTGCTGACGTAGACTTCACTATTGCCCAACCCGAAGGCTATGAGCTAGACCCTAAATTTGTGGGTGGCGCAAAGGTAACGTACGATCAGAAGGAGGCTTTGGACGGAGCTGATTTTGTTTACGCTAAGAACTGGAGCTGTCCAGGTGTGAAGAACAAAGCCGACTACGGAAAGATTTTGAGTAAGGACATGAGCTGGACTATTGACACAGAGCACATGTCATGGACTGATGACGGTTATTTCATGCATTGTTTGCCAGTGCGCCGAGGATTGATTGTGACCGACGATGTGATTGAAAGTCCGCACAGCCTCGTTATTCCAGAGGCTGCTAATCGTGAAATATCAGCTGAAGTAGTACTCAAGCGGGTGTTGGAAGATTTGGCATAGCCTTTTGTCATCTTCCGTTGCTGACCTTTATTATGATATAATAAGAGAAGCCCTGCAAGCTACGTCGCTCTTTTGAGCCATAGCTTGCAGGGCTTTAAGTTTGTTTATTAGCAAATGTTATTTGAGCACGCCAAGCTCTTTGCCTACCTTAATGAAGGCTGCAACACAGCGGTCGAGTTGCTCGCGCGTGTGGGCTGCACTGAGCTGGACGCGTATGCGTGCTTCGCCTTTCGGCACCACAGGATAACAGAAGCCTGTAACATAGATGCCCTCTTGAAGCATCTTGTCAGCATACTTCACTGCCAATGGGGCATCGTAAAGCATAACAGCGCAGATGGCGCTTTGCGTAGGCTTGATGTCGAAGCCAGCTGCAATCATCTTGTCGCGGAAGTAGTTCACGTTTTCCACGAGCTTGTCGTGCAGTGAGTTGTCTTCCTTCAAAATCTTGAAGACCTCGAGGCTTGCGCCTATGATGCCTGGAGCCAACGAGTTGGAGAAAAGGTATGGGCGTGATGTCTGTCGCAACATCTCGATGATTTCCTTGCGGCCTGTTGTAAAGCCACCCAATGCTCCGCCAAAGCTCTTGCCGAGCGTGCCGGTGTAGATGTCTACGCGTCCGTATGTGTCCATGAGCTCGCTCACGCCGTGACCAGTCTTTCCTACAACACCTGCCGAATGGCTTTCGTCAACCATTACTAAGGCATCGTATTTCTCTGCAAGGTCACATATCTTGTCCATTGGGGCTACATTGCCGTCCATAGAGAACACTCCGTCGGTGCAAATGATGCGGTATCTTTGTGCTTGTGCTTCTTTCAGACAACGCTCCAAATCGTCCATATCTGCGTTTTTGTAGCGGTAACGTTTTGCTTTGCAAAGACGTACGCCGTCTATTATGCTGGCATGGTTGAGCGCGTCGGAGATGATGGCATCCTCTTCGTTGAGGAAAGAGCCAAAGAGTCCGCCGTTAGCATCGAAGCATGCTGCGTACAAAATGGTGTCTTCGGTCTTGAAATAGTCGCTTATGGCCGCCTCAAGCTGTTTGTGTATGTCCTGTGTTCCGCAGATGAAGCGTACAGATGACATGCCATAGCCACGGCGATCCATCATGTCCTTTGATGCCTGGATGAGGCGCGGATCGTTGGCAAGGCCAAGATAGTTGTTGGCACAGAAGTTTAGCACTTCTTTTCCTTTTACTTGAATGGCTGCTCCCTGCGGGCTCTCTATAATGCGCTCGTCCTTGTAAAGGCCAGCCTCGCGAAGACCAGAAATGGTCTTTGCAAGATGTTCTTTGATTTTACCGTACATAATCTTTAGTTATAATGGTTCATTGCCACAAAGTAAATAAGTTTTTTCCAAATTAGGAAATTATATTTCGCATATCATTTGCTCAAAGTGGTAAAATTAGGTTATTTTAATAATTAATATTAAAATATTAGCGAAAAAAGTAGTTATTTTGTACCGACAATATAATATATAGTATAACTAAAAATCAGAGATGAAGAACATCCTTGTCATTGGATCAACCGGACAGATAGGTTCGGAGTTGACGTGTGAGTTGAGGAAGCGCTATGGAAGTGCTCATGTAGTGGCAGGCTATATAAAAGGAGCTGAGCCAAAGGGTGAACTGTTGGAAAGCGGTCCTGCCGAGATGGCAGACGTTACTGACGGCGAGATGATTGCTAATGTGGTAAAGAAATACAACATTGACGCAATTTTCAACCTTGCTGCTTTGTTGTCTGTTGTGGCTGAAAACAAGCCTCGTTTGGCTTGGAAAATAGGCATTGACGGGCTTTGGAATGTTTTAGAGGTGGCGCATGAGAATGGTTGCCAAGTGTTTACGCCGAGTTCCATAGGCTCTTTTGGTCCTTCTACGCCGAAAGTCATGACACCGCAAGACACTATACAACGTCCTGCAACAATATACGGCGTTAGCAAAGTCACAACGGAGTTGTTGAGCGATTGGTTTTTCTTGAAGTATGGCACCGACACCCGTTCTGTTCGCTTCCCGGGATTGATTTCTTATGTTACGCCTCCTGGCGGTGGTACCACAGACTATGCAGTTGACATATATTATTCTGCTGTGCGTGGTGAGCGTTTCTCATGTCCTATTCCTGATGGCGTGAAGATGGATATGATGTATATGCCGGATGCCTTGCATGCTTGCGTACAGCTTATGGAGGCAGATCCTACACGTCTTGTTCACCGCAATGGCTTCAATATTGCTGCAATGAGCTTAGAGCCTGAAGCTATTTATGCTGAGATAAGGAAACATAAGCCAGATTTTGAGATGGTTTATGAAGTAGACCCGTTGAAGAAGGCAATAGCCGAGAGTTGGCCTGACAGGCTCGACGATACTTGCGCACGCAAGGAATGGGATTGGGCTCCAAAATATGACCTTGCAGCAATGACGACAGATATGTTGGAGAAGTTGACGGCAAGGCTTGGTGCCAAAGGCTAAAGATAAAAAATGCCAAGGCTATGACATATATATGTCAGGGCTTTGGCATAAAACATTTTGTCAATACGCCATCATAGCTGTTGACTTTTACGTAAAGTGCGTCCCCCTCATTCACTCCCTTGAGGGGGATACTTATATATATGGTTTGGCTGTAATATTGTGGCACGTCGCCTTGATCGTGTAAGAAGCGGTAGAAATAATATTTTTTCCCGTTTCTTTCAACTATGCTGTCGCAAGCTAAGCCTATGCGTTGTTGCAACTTCGTATCTTCTACTTGACCGGTTTTGAGAGTCAGGCTCATATTTACGTATTTATTGTTCTTGCTGAGCCATGCGCTTTGAAAACCGACGGGGTCGCTACTGTCTTTTGCAATTTTGTCTAATGATTGTGGTTGTAGAACGTAAACTTGGCCTATGCTAATTGGTTCTACAGTCATGGGTATCGCCGTAGTATCACCTATATTATAATATAGTAGAGCGCGATATGTGCTGTCAGCCGTCTTTGCCCATGAAGTTTTAGCTATCTTTGAGAAAAGCAGAGTGATGTTGTCATCAGTGATAGCAGATACAAGTTGTGAGTGCGAATTAGTTCTTACCTCCACAAAGTCGGTGCGGAGGTAAGAATATCGTGAGTCCCCCGTCTCGTATGCGTCGTTTGAGCATGAGGTGAGGAAGATGAAAGCTATGGTGAGAGAAAATAAGAACCTGTACATAGCAAGACTTCCGTTTAGGAGACGGTGAGCTTTTTTAGTTGAGAAAACAGTTTTATTTCATGAAGTTGAACTTGCTGAAGAATGTTTTCCAGCGTCCTGTAGTCTCGTTTGCGGTGATGTAATTGCGAGTCGGGTATGCATACTGTGTGAGCAGGCAACGGCGTAGGAATTGTTCGTCCTTGTGCTCAATGTCGATAAGTGCAAGGCGGCTTGCTATGTACTCTTCAAACTGATCGTATTCCTCTTGCGTGTAGTGGTCTTCATACATTCGTGTGTTTTGTATCAGGTCAAGAGCCACGTAGTTTTGCGCATACAGGTGATAGCCGCGATGAATTTCCTGGTCAATATGGGATGCAATTTCATCAAACATCTTGTTGCGTGGCTGGTCTTGGTCGACGGTTTGCAACCAATCGTCAATGCATGGAGCACAATGATAGTGCACGTGCCCTTTGTAGCCTTTTATTCCCGTTGCCATGCTCTCAAGGTCATCGCCAGGTGATTTTTTCCAGAACGGCACATCGCGTCGCAGTTGATACTCACGTGCCTTTAGATAGTCGCATGGATCATATTGGTAACTTATGGAAAGTGGTACTATATGAAGTTGTGTCAGGCGGTCTATGATGGTTCCTTCACCACCCATTGCCATCATTTTGAGGATTGCCGGTTGTGTGAGGTCATTCGAATTTTTGGCGCGTCCTTGACGTTGTGCAATCCAAATGTTCTCGTGTTTCTGGCTTATTGCGAAGTGCATGTATTCTGACATGCGTTTGCTTGCACGAAGCATCTCGCTTGATTTCAGTGCGCGCTCCACGGTGAACGTTTTGTTGATGCGTGCCATGTCACGTACCCAATCAAGTTGCAGCAGATTGTCGCCAATGGCAATCTCGCAGGTTGTTGGGAAGCCGACGTCAAGCAGAAGCTTTGCCAAGAAACCTGCATCGAGCACTATGTCGCGGTGATTGCTGATAAAAGTGTACCTGTTCTTTATAGTTATGTTGAGTGCGTCAATGTCAATGCCGAGCGTAAGATCACGCACGAGCTTCATGACAATATCATAGACGAAAGCCTTTTGAAATTCAAGATTTGTCTTGCATTGGCGCATTTTATGCCCAATAGCCTCTAAAGGAACATTAGGATAAACGTATGCGAGGATTTTTTGGAAGTGCTCGTCTTTAAGCAACTTGTCATATACCTGTGGCAACTCCTCTGGCTCATAAGGCCGGATAGTGTCAAACTCTGATGGAATTTTCATAATCTTTTAAGTTTGAATTGTGGTATGTCGTTTATTTGGCTATTACGACGACAATGCCCAGCTCTTCCAATTGCTGGCACACTGTCTCGGGTACGCCACTGTCGGTTATCACCATGTCTACGTCCTCAAGATTGCAAATCTTCGCAAAGCCACGGCGACCGAACTTGCTGCTGTCAGCGAGGACTATTGTCTTCTGCGACCGTTCCATCATCACGCGGTTGAGTTCAGCTTCGCGCAGGTCGGTAGTAGAGATTCCGAAGTCGGCATCTATGCCGTCAACGCCCATAAAAAGCTTGCTGAATGAGCAGCCTTCAAGCATTCTTTCTGCTGACTTGCCCACTACTGACAGGCTGCTGTGGCGTACTGAACCACCGAGCTGTACGACCTCTACATTGTCGTGTGCTGTCAGCGTTTGCGTCACCTGTAGGGCAGCTGTCACAACTACAAGCTTCCCTTGTGGCTTTATTTGGCCAGCTAAAGCATGGATTGTAGAGCCGGAGGCAAGCACGATGGAGTCGTCTGGAGTGATGAGTTTTGCTGCCTCCATGCCTATGAGCCGTTTCTCCTCGGTGTTTAGTTTTTCCTTGACATTTACCGAACGGTTGTTCATGAAAGGGTTTATAAGTATAGCCTTGCCGTGGCTACGGTATAGTTTGCCTTCCTTTTCAAGCTCGGTTAGATCTTTGCGGATAGTTACCGAAGATACTTCCAGCTGCGCTGACAAATCGGTCACTTGAACAGAACCTGATTTCATCAGCTCATCTAATATGGTGTTCTGTCTTTCTTCCTTGGTCATTTTGAGTCAAACTTAGGTTCTTTATGTTACAAAGATATGTGTTTTTTGCAACACAACCTTGGTTTGTCACCGACTTTTACACATAATTAACCTCTTGCTTTTTAGAACTGATTTTCAACGATGTCAGTAAGTACATCTTTGATGTCAAGGCCGGCTGCACGCACCTGCTGTGGTATGAAACTTGTTGCTGTCATGCCGGGTGTGGTGTTAATTTCAAGCATATTAATCTTGTCTTTTCCGTCGGCATCTTTCGTAATTATGTAGTCGATGCGTATTATGCCGTTGGCATGCAGAATGTCGTATATGCGGCTTGTCTCTGCTGCTACAGCCTTGGCTGTTTCCGGAGAGATGCGAGCTGGAGTTATTTCTTGCACCTTGCCGTTGTATTTGGCATCATAGTCGAAGAACTCGTCTTGTGTTACCACCTCGGTTGCAGGAAATACTACGCTGTTCTTCTTGGTTTTGTAGACACCTTGCGAAATCTCTATGCCATTGAGGTAGCTTTCGACCATAGCTTCATCGCTTTCCATGAAGGCAACTCTGAGGGCTGGGGCTAACTGGTCGGCATTTTTCACCTTGCTCACTCCGAAGCTTGAGCCGTCGGCGGCTGGTTTTACGAAGCATGGCATGCCGAGGCGTTTCTCTATTGCTGCAGGGTCATACTCGTCGTTGCGGCGCAACAATATGCTGTCAGCAACGTTCACGCCAAAGCCGCGCAAATAGTTGTTGAGTACAAACTTGTCAAATGTCATAGCCTCTACGAGAACGCCGCTGGTAGAGTAAGGCAGGTGTATGAGGTCAAAATAGCCCTGCATTACACCATTTTCGCCAGGTTGCCCGTGGATGGTGATGTAGGCATAATCGAACACCACGGCGTTGCCGTCTTGCCCAATGAAAGAGAAGTCGGACTTGTCGATAGGTGCTACATTGCCGTCATCGAAGCTTACATGCCAGTTGGTTCCCTTTATATCAACTATGTAGATGTTGTAACGTTCCTTGTCGAAGAAGGAATAGAGTCCTTGTGCCGAGCGCATTGATACATCGTGCTCGGATGAATCGCCACCGCATACGATAGCAATGTTTCTCTTTAAGTCTTTCATAACGTTTCTTTTTTTATCCTTTTGTGCAAAGGTAGCAATAAATCCTCAACATTGGCAAGTTTTAATAATGATTATTATATTGATTGCCTGTATTGGCATTTATTGTTTTTATCCATTTGCCATTCCTGCGATATATGCTCTCCATTTCTTTATCAATGCGGCAAAGTCGTCGGGCCATTCAGAGTCGAAGTCCATCTGCTTTCCTGTACGAGGATGGATGAATCCAAGTGTCTTGGCGTGTAAGGCTTGGCGTGGGCAGAGAGTGAGGCAGTTGTGTATGAACGCTTTGTAGGTTGAGCTGCGTTGCCCCCACAATATTTCAGTGCCTCCATAGCGTTCGTCGCCGAAAAGAGGATGGCCAATGTGCTTCATGTGGGCGCGTATCTGATGTGTGCGCCCGGTTTCGAGTACGCATTCCACAAGCGTCGTATATCCAAACCGTTCCAGTACCTTCCAGTGGGTTATGGCGGGTTTGCCGATGCCTGAGTCTGGCTCAAATACCTTCATTCGCAGTCTGTCCTTGGGGTCTCGCGCTATGTTGCCCTCTATGCGCCCTGTATCTTCGGTAAGGTTGCCCCATACGAGGGCGTTGTAGGCGCGATGGGTGGTTTTGTTGAAAAACTGCCGTCCGAGCGATGTTTTCGCGTCGGCGGTCTTGGCCACTACAAGCAGTCCGCTGGTGTCTTTGTCTATGCGATGTACGAGACCTACGGCAGGGTCATTAGCGTCGAATGTCTTCAGGTCGCGGAGATGCCATGCCACGGCATTGATAAGGGTGCCGTTGAAGTTGCCGGCTCCCGGGTGAACAACCATGCCGGCAGGTTTATTTACCACCATAAGGTCATCGTCCTCATATATTATATTAAGAGGTATATCCTCGGCATGTATGGTGGAATCGTGCTTCGGTCGGTCGAGCATCAAGGTTATAATGTCTTTTGGCCTTACCTTATAGTTGCTTTTTACGGCTTTGCCGTTTACCTGAATGCATCCAGCTTCGGCTGCTGTTTGTATGCGGTTGCGGGATGAGTGTTGCATGTGCTCGGCAAGGAACTTGTCTATGCGCACCGTCGCTTGGCCACTGTCCACGGTCATTCGCCAATGTTCGTAAGCTCCAGGCCCAGTTGAGCCATAGTCGTCTTCTTGCAGCTCATCCGTGCGGTAGTCATATTCTGTTTGGCTCATTTTGCTTCTGTTGGTGTCTTTTGTGTTGGAGTAGTAGGCTCATGCTCTGTCTGGTGGGTAGTTTCCTCTGTTGGCGGAGCTTCTACTTCCTCAAATTCGTCAATGTCACCTTCCTCGGTCTCAGGCAGGTCAGGGTCAATGTAGTCCACTGAATCGCTTTCATCTCGCATCCCATTGCCTGCCTGTATGGTTAGCCGTGCGTCTACGGGAATCTTATCGCCGTAAGACACGTGCCTGCCGTTCATGGTTATTCCATAAACCCAGTCCTTCTCGCCTGCTATAAACTGCGGTGGATTGAGCTTGAAGCCCATTGCTGTCAGGCGCGCCATTGCCTCGCGCAACGAACAGTTATCAATGACATCGGGCAACGTTATGGTGGGCGAGTGGGTGGCGTTTATCGTGACATATATCACATGACCGGACTTTACATGTTCTCCTGCCGATGGAAACTGCTCAAGTATGCAGCCGGGAGGAAGCGATTTTACGTAGCCCGTATCGCTTACTTGCAGGTCAAGACCAAGGCGGTGGAGCGCGATTGACGAGCGTTCGTACGACTTATGTAAAAGGTTGGGTATGGCAATCGATTCGCCGTGGTGAGTGTAGATGTCAATGGCAAACTTGAAGCCTACTGCAAGGGCTACAACCACAACGGCCATCGCTATGAGGTTGCCCCACAGCCTGCCGCTTTTGAACTTATCTATGAACTCTTTTATCGTCATTGGCTTCTATTTTCCGCAAAGTTAATGTAAATTCGTTGGAAAGCAAAATAATATTCCAAAAAACTGTTGCCTTATATAAT
>CAZZNO010000079.1:0-13621 GCA_964655685.1 uncultured Prevotella sp. | reverse complement strand
TTTCTTTAAAAGAACTTCTTTACGGGCTCCATGAATCTGGAGAGTTTGCGGTCGGGCATGCCTGGCGATGCGCTTTGGCGGCTGTAGCATACAAACAGGCGGTGCTTGGCGCGAGACATGGCAACGTATAGCTTGCGGGCATCCTCGGCAAGCAACTGCGGGTTGTTTATATTATAAAAATTTGGAATGCGGCCGTCAACGGCGTCAAACACTATCACGTTGTCAAACTCCAAGCCTTTTGCCTTGTGTATGGTAGAGACGAAAAGGCGGTCTTTGATGGTCGACGAACCGCACAGGTCTGCCTCCTTGAAAGTGCTTAGCTCCATGATATGATGGTCGAGTTGCTCTTTCAGTGACGGCTCCTTTGCCTCGTCTATTATGTCATCGGCAAGATATTGGAAGATGTAGTAGATCTTGTCAACTTGCTTTATCCAGCTGGTGTCAACAAGCCAGTTGTAGAAGTTGCGCATTTCGTCAACGAGTGCCGGCACGCCCGACTCAGACATCTTGTGGTCGTAAAGCCTTGCCAGTCCGTCATTGTAATGTTCCCTGTAGTTACGTTGCAGGCGGCCTATACGGTCTTGGGTGGTCTTTCTTTTTAAATATTCGTCTTGGCTTGGCTTAACCTCCAAGCCTTTTTTGTAGCAATAGCGCACGAGCGAGACGGTGGCGTTTACATCGTCGTCGGCAAGGTGGGAGTTTTCGCCTTGCAAGCCAAGTTCTGCAAGCAAAGTCTTGAGCTTGAACGCTTTAAGGTCAGGACGCAGAAGGCGGATGAGCTTCAGCGAGTCGATGCATACGGGGTGAGCCGACTGCCAGTCAACCTCAGGCAGGTATCGCCGAAGGTTATAGTCCATGATGTGGTAGTCGTAGTCGGCGTTGTGCGCCAACAGAGCGTCGTCGCCGGCAAAGTCGAGGAACATCCTCAGCGCCTCGGCATGGGAGTAAATCTTCTGGTTCTTGCGCTCCTCTATTATGGGGTTGTCTATGTCGCCGAGCTTTGCAGGGATGGGTCTTTCAGTCTCAATATATACCGAGAACTTCGCCACCGACACGCCTTGCCTTATCTTTTCGGCTGCAATCTGAATGATGTCGTCCTCGAAAACGTTCAGTCCGGTGGTCTCAGTATCGAATACCACTATCTCCTGGCTTTCGTAGATGTCGAGGAAGCGTTGCAGGTAGGTGGTGCCGTCGAGGGTGAGAAAGTCTGACGGCAACAATGCCCTGACCCTGAGCTGGCGGACAAACTGGCGTGCCGAGGCGGTGGTCTCGCACACTTTCAGCCCGTGCATTATGGTTGCCCAGGCGAGGAAGTTGCGGTCGTTGGCAAGCACACCAAGGTGGGCAATAAGGAGTTTCACCTCGGGTGTGGAGAAAATGTCGGTGCCCGAAATCTTAAAGTGGGCATGTCCCTCATGGTCAAGCGCCTTGCTTATGTCGTCAGCGTCGCGGTTTGAGTTCACTACTATGGCTGTGGTCTCCTGTTTGTATTTGTCAACGAGTTCAGCCGCGCGCTTTGCCACGCCGTTAAATTCGGCGTAGATGTTGGGGTAGGGGCAGATGCGCAGTTCGGCGGCAATGCCGTTAGCAGACTGACTGTCGGCTGAGGCGGTAGTGGGCAGCAGGTTTGGGTCGCTGGCGAGATTGCTTATGGCGTAAGTGTTTAGCATCTCTACCATGAGTTTTGGTGAGCGGTGATTGATGCCCAAATGGTGTATGTTGCCCTTGCACAGTTCCTTCAAGGAGCTCAGTGTAGACAGCTTTGCGCCCATGAAAGAGAATATTGCCTGCTGCTCGTCGCCGAGAAAGACAAGGCATGAACCGACTTTGGGTATAGCCTCTCCCCTCCCTGAAGGGGAGGGGCTGGGGGTGGGGTCCCCTGAGATTAGTTTTATAATCTCCAGTTGCAGCATGTTGAGGTCTTGCACCTCGTCCACCTGCACCCACGGATAGCGTTTGTGATCGGGCGTATGGCGGAGCGAGCTGTAGGTAAGTTGCAGAAGGTCTTCAAAGTCTATGAGGTTGTTTTGGCGTTTGTAAGCCGTGTAGGCGTGGGCAAAGCGCATCTTAAGCAATGTTTGCTCAGCCTCGTGGGCAAGCAGGTGGTTGAAAGAAGGCTGGCGCACGAAGTCGAGGTAGAAGTCGGTGTGATTGTAAATGTCGATCATCATTTGCGCGTCGAAAGGGCGGTCTTGCGTCTCGCTTATAGCCTTCATCACGGCAATGTCCTCGCGTGTGACGCATTCCGGTTGCATGCGCAATTGTTTTGGCGTGCCGTGCTCAATGTCGAACATGAAGTGGGAGAAGAACATTATTTGCGAGTAGGCATGCTTGCGCTTGCTGTCACGGTTCACCTTCTCCTCGTCCTCGTTGAGGTAGCGCGCCAGGATGCTTGTCATGTCCTCGTCGTCAATGATGGCGCTTTCGGCTGGCACGATGCCATTGTCAAACAGGTAGTGAGAGCAAAAGCGGTGCACGTTGCCCACGAAGACGCCGGCTGTCTCACTTTCGCCCACCCTTTCGTTTATGCGCTCACGCATGCCGCGCGCCGCACGGTTGGTGAACGTCAGGCAAAGCATGTCTTCAGGGCTTATGCCGTTGTCCAGCGCGAGCCTTATGCGCTCGGCGAGGATTTGCGTCTTTCCGCATCCCGGAGGCGCGAGCACCAAGTGGCAGCCGCTCTCAATGTTGATTATTTGCCGTTGGCTGTCGTCCGGAGTCCAGTTGTTTACCTTGCTTTCCTTCATGTCTTTTACGTTTTAAAAACAATGCGTACCAATTGGTACGCATTAGCAGACCAATTGGTACGGATGAGCGAACCAATTGGTACGGATATGCAGACCAATTGGTCTGCATATCCGTTACGCCGTCAAGAAGCCTACAGATTGTCTTTCTCTATGTCTTTGAAATACCTGTAGGTGCCCACTTTCAACTCGTCGCAAGCCTGCTCGTCGGCTATGATGAGGCTGTGCGGGTGCTGTTGCAGCGCGCTTATGGTCCAAGCCTGTGTCACGGGGCCTTCTACGGCAGCCTGCAAGGCGCGTGCCTTGTGGTGTCCGTTCACAAGAATCATGACCTCGCGTGCGTCCATCACCGTTCCCACGCCCACTGTCAGTGCGTGCTTAGGCACTTTGTTCACGTCGCCCTCGAAGAAGCGGCTGTTGGCAATGATGGTATCTGTAGTGAGGCTCTTTATGCGTGTACGGCTTGTGAGGCTGGAGAAGGGCTCGTTGAAGGCAATGTGCCCGTCGGGGCCGATGCCGCCTATGAAAAGGTCGATGCCGCCGGCTTCCTTTATCATCTCCTCATAGTGGGCGCACTCTGCCTGCAAGTCCTCGGCGTTGCCGTTGAGGATGTGTATGTTCTCCTTCGGGCAGTCGATGTGGTCAAATAGGTTGCGAGCCATGAAGCTGTGGTAGCTCTCAGGATGGCTTTCGGGCAGACCTACATATTCGTCCATGTTGAATGTCTTTACATTCTTGAAGCTTACCTTCCCTTTCTTGTAAGCTTCTACGAGTGCTGCGTACATGCCTTCGGGCGAGCTGCCGGTGGGGAGACCCAATACAAAGGGATGGTCAGGGGTAGGGTTAAAGGCATTGATTCTCTCTATGACGTAATTGGCTGCCCATGCTGACAGCTCGTCATAGTCCTTCTCGATGATTAATCTCATAAAAATAATTGTTTATTGGTTTACTAAGATGCAAAAATACAAAAAAGGGCAATAATGCGCAAGTGTTTTCAAATCTTTTATTTATCTTTGCACAAAAGATTCGCAAAAAGTAAAGACAAAAGCTACAAATGAAGGAATTTGAATACTCCGAAGCCGAAGCCAACAAAGCCGAGACTGCCATTCTCGTGGGGTTGATAACCCCACAGCAGGACGAGGCGAAGACCAAGGAATACCTTGACGAGCTGGAATTCCTTGCCGACACGGCGGGAGCCGTGACCGTGAAGCGCTTCACGCAGAAGGTGGGCGGACCCAACCAGACTTCTTATGTGGGCAAGGGAAAGCTTGAGGAGATAAAGCAATATATAAAAGACGAGGAAGACAACGACCGCGAAATAGGCATGGTGATCTTCGACGACGAGCTGTCGGCTAAGCAGATGCACAACATCGAGAAAGAGCTTGGCGTAAAGATTCTTGACCGCACGTCGCTCATTCTCGACATATTTGCCATGCGCGCGCAGACAGCCAACGCCAAGACGCAGGTAGAGCTGGCTCAGTATCGCTACCTGCTGCCACGCTTGCAACGCATGTGGACCCACCTCGAACGCCAGGGCGGCGGCTCAGGTTCGGGCGGCGGAAAAGGCTCGGTGGGGCTCCGTGGCCCAGGTGAGACTCAGCTCGAAATGGACCGACGGATAATTCTGAACCGCATAAGCCTGCTGAAAAAGCGGCTTGTGGAGATTGACCGGCAGAAAAGCACGCAGCGCAAGAACCGTGGAAGACTGATACGCGTGGCGCTCGTGGGCTACACCAATGTGGGCAAGTCCACGCTCATGAACCTGCTTGCCAAGAGCGATGTCTTTGCTGAAAACAAGCTTTTTGCCACGCTCGACACCACGGTGCGCAAGGTGGTCATAAAGAACCTGCCCTTCCTGCTCGCCGATACCGTGGGCTTCATACGCAAGCTGCCCACCGACCTCATAGAGTCGTTCAAGTCGACGCTCGACGAAGTTCGCGAGGCTGACCTTCTGCTGCATGTGGTAGACATTTCGCATCCCGACTTCGAGGAGCAAATACAGGTGGTCAACCAGACGCTGAAAGAGCTCGACTGCGCCGACAAGCCTACGATGATAGTCTTCAACAAGATAGACAGCTATCATTGGGTGGACAAGGATCCCGACGACCTTACACCGGCAACGCGCGAGAACGTGACGCTTGATGATTTGCGCCACACGTGGATGGCACGCATGGGCGACAACTGCATATTCATATCGGCAAAGGAAAGGGAGAACATCGAGGAACTGCGCGACGTGCTCTATAGAAGGGTGCGTGAGCTGCATGTGCAAAAATATCCGTACAACGACTTTCTATACCCGGAAGAACTATGAGGAAGCTTACCGAAGAAGAAATAAACATACTGGAGGACAACAGTTGCTGGGCTGAAGACTGGGGAAACATCAATGTCTCAGACGATTTCAAGCCGAAGTACATGCACCGCGTCAAGCTTTACGGCGAGGTCAACATAGGCGGCTTCGACAAGAACGTGGAGGTTGCTACGGGCTTTCTGAAGCACTCAGGCATCAACGACGCCACGCTGCGCAACGTCACGATAGGCGACAACTGCCTTATCGAAAACGTGGGCAACTACATAAACAACTACACCATAGGCGACGACTGCCTCATAACGAATATCTCAACCATCGAAACCACCGAGGGCGCCACCTACGGGCAGGGCAACGTTATATCGGTGCTCAACGAAGCCGGCGACGGCAACCTCATCCTTTTCGACGGGCTGAACAGCCAGATTGCCGCAATCATGGTGAAGTACTTGCACGACAAGGAGCTTTGGGCGCAACTGCGGCGAATGATAAGGGAGTCAATCCAGGCTACGTCGCCAGAAAGGGGAACCATTGGCAATGGTGTCAAGATAGTGAACACCAAGGAGATAAGCAACACGATAATAGAGGACGAATGCGAGATAAACGGCGCCGCAAGGCTCAGCGACACCACGATAATGAGTTCGCCCGAAGCCAACGTCTTCATCGGCACAGGCGTGATATGTGAAAACTCCATAATCGGTCATGGCTCCTCCATCATCAATTCGGTGAAGATGCAAGATTGCTTCGTGGGCGAGGCATGTACGCTGAGCAACGGCTTCACTGCTTCGCAAAGCGTCTTCTTTGCCAACTGCTACATGAGCAACGGTGAGGCGTGCGCGGCGTTCTGCGGCCCGTTTTCCGCAAGCCACCACAAGAGCAGCCTGCTCATAGGCACGCAATTGAGCTTCTACAATGCCGGCTCGGCTACCAACTTCTCAAACCATGCCTACAAGATGGGCCCGATACACTGGGGCACTCTTGAGAGGGGCACGAAGACGGCGAGCGGAGCCTACGTGCTGCTGCCTGCCACGATAGGCACCTTCAGCGTATGCTTCGGCAAGCTGATGCACCACCCTGACACGCGCTACCTGCCGTTCTCCTATCTCATAGCCTATGGCGACACCATGTATCTCTCGCCAGGTAGAAACATCACCAACGTTGGCTTGTACAGGGACATACGCAAATGGCCAAAGCGCGACGTGAGGCCGAAGGGGGCGCAGAGAAGCATTGTCAACTTCGACTGGCTGTCGCCTTTCTCCGTGGGAGAGATAATAAAAGGAAAGAAGATACTCGAAGACCTGCGCGCCGCGTCGGGAGAAGATGTCTCTACTTATAACTTCCACGAGTATGTCATCAATGCCTCGTCGCTTAAGAAGGGCATCAAATACTACGACATTGCCCTGCGCATCTATATGGGTGCCGTGCTGAAACGCGTCGTCAAGCGAGACGCTTCCATCCCTGCGCCGGCATCAGACACGGGCATCGGCGACTGGAACGACTTGTCGGGGCTCCTGCTGCCGGACAGCGAGGAGAAACGTCTCGTGGCTGACATAAAGGACGGCACGCTTGATACGGTAGAGAGTGTGCTCAGCAGGCTTGACGATATAAACAAGCACTACCGTGAATACCAGTGGGCTTGGACTTACAACCTTATCCTCTCTTACTATCACCTGACGGAGCTGACGGCAGAGAGCGCGGCCGCAATAAAGCAAGACTATGTAAAGGCGCGGCGGGCATGGATTGCCGAGATAAGGAAAGACGCCGAAAAGGAATATCGCATGGGAGACGTTGAAGACGAGGTGCTTGAGAACTTCACCAGTCAGCTTGACCATGAGGTTGATTTCGAAAACTAAGCTTCACGCAGCAATGCGCAAGCGTTAAACTGTAGAAACAAGGGCTGTGGGAAGCCTTTATGAAGAAAGAATTATAAAATCTATTATACTTATGAGATTAAAATATTTTATTCTCGCCTTTGCCACCGCTTTCTCAGTGACTGCCGTGGCACAGAAAACTTACCATTATGAATCGGTTCCGGGCGACCCTATGCACAGCCGCATCTATACCTTGGATAATGGCTTGAAGGTTTATTTGTCAGTAAACAAGGAGAAACCGCGCGTGCAGACTTACATAGCCGTACACACGGGCTCGCGCAACGACCCTGCCGAAACCACAGGGCTTGCCCACTATCTTGAGCACCTTATGTTTAAAGGCACTACTCATTTCGGTTCCTCCAACATTGCCGCTGAGGCTCCTTTGCTCGACTCCATAGAGAATCGTTTTGAGCAATATCGCCACATCACCAACCCACAGGCGCGGCGCAAAGCTTACCATGAGATTGACTCCATTTCGCAGCTTGCCGCCCGATACAACATCCCAAACGAGTATGACAAGCTCATGGCAAGCATAGGCTCGGAAGGCAGCAACGCCTATACGTCGAACGATGTCACCTGCTATCAGGAAAACATTCCGTCTAACGAGATTGGCACGTGGGCTCGCATTCAGGCTGACCGTTTCAAGAATATGGTCATCCGTGGCTTCCACACTGAGCTTGAAGCTGTTTATGAGGAATACAATATAGGCTTGGCAAGCGACGGCGAAAAAGAGTGGGTGGCTCTTTTCAAGAAGCTTTTCCCCAACCATCCGTACGGCACGCAGACCACTATCGGCACGCAGGAACACCTGAAGAACCCGTCGATAACCAACATCAAGAACTATTTCAATCGCTATTATGTGCCTAACAACGTGGCTATCTGTATGGCTGGCGACTTCGACCCCGACAGGGTTATTGCCACGATAGACAAATATTTCGGCGACTGGAAAAGGAACGACAATCTTTCTTTCCCCACCTATGCGCCGGTGCCCCAGCTCACTTCTCATGTAGACACTACGGTTGTGGGACAGGAAGCCGAGAATGTAGTCATAGGTTGGAAGACCAAGGCAGCGTCAAGCCTGCAATCAGATACGCTGAGCGTGATAGGCGAGCTGCTTTCAAACGGCAAGGCGGGACTTTTCGACATCGACCTTAATACGCCTATGAAAGTGCTTAGCGCAAGGGCTGGTTCTGATGGAATGCACGACTATGGCGTGTTCATTCTCCAAGGCAAGCCAAAGGAAGGACAGGGACTTGACGAAGTGGAGAAGCTTATGCTCGCCGAAGTGGATAAGCTGAAGAAAGGGCAGTTCTCTGACGATTTGCTTCCTTCGGTGGTCAATAACATGCGGCTTAGCTATTACATGTCGCTTCGCAACAATGACTCACGAGCCAACAAGTTTGTAGATGCTTTCATAAATGACGAGAAATGGGCTGACTGCTTGAATGCTCTCAACCGCATAGAGGGCATGACGAAGCAGCAGATTGTGGACTTCGCCAACCGCTTCTTCCTTGACGATTACGTCACCGTGTACAAGAGGCAAGGCAATGATACCACAATCCATAAGATTGACAAGCCGGAGATAACTCCTATTCCTACAAACAACGACAAGCAGAGTGACTTCCTTCGTGAGATTGTAAACCAGAAGCCGGGGCCAATAGCTCCTCATTTTGTCAACTTTAAGAAAGACCTTACTGTGGGCAAAACGAGCAAAGGACTTGACTTCCTGTATAAGAAAAATGAGGACGACTCAATCTTCACCATTACTTATCATTATCCTTTCGGCGACGAGAGCAACAAGCGTTATGCTACGGCTGCCTCTTACATCGACTACGTAGGAACCGACAAGCAAACAAACGAGGAGATAAACAAGCAGTTCTATAAGCTCGCTTGCAGCTATTCAATTGGTGTCGGAGCCAACTCCATTGACATTAGTCTTACAGGTCTTAATGAGAACATGCCTGAAGCTTTGCAGCTTCTTGAAAACCTTATCGACAATGCAAAAGGCGACAAGGAAAGCTACCAGAAGTACGTGGAGCTCATATTGAAGAACCGTGCCGACGGCAAGACAAGGCAGAGAAGCAACTTCACTGCCCTAAGATTGTTCGGACAGTATGGCACGTGGAATACACAGCTGAACAGCCTTAGCGAGAACGAGCTTCGCACGGCGGACCCACAATCGCTGCTTAATCTTATCAAAGATCTTAAGACAAGGAACCACACATTATTATATTATGGCCCGTCGTCGTTGAAGGAAGTGAACAATCTTGTTGGCAAGGTGCATCTTACACCAAAGAAGTTCGTCGCTGCTCCTGCGTCGAAACCATATCTGCATGAGCAGACTACAAAGAACGAGATTTGGATTGCTCCTTATGATGCAAAGAACATCTATATGTCGATGTATCACAACGAAGGCAACAAGTGGTCGCCGGACAAAGCTGCCATAGAGGCTTTATTCAACGAATATTTCGGCGGAGGCATGAACGCCATCGTATTCCAGGAGTTGCGTGAGGCGCGTGGACTTGCCTATTCGGCAGGCGCATCATATTCCAGTCCGGCTGTTCATCCGCATAAGGACACCGAAAGTTTCTCTACTACCATCATTACCCAGAACGACAAAATGATGGATTGCATTAATGAGTTTCATAATCTGCTTGACAATACGCCTGAGCGTGAGGCTGGCTTCCGCCTTGCCCAGCAGAGCTTGCTCAAGAGCCTTGCCTCTGAACGTACCACGCGTGAGGAAGTGCTGTGGAGCTATCTTAACGCAAAGCGGCTTGGCGTTGACTATGACATTAATCAGCGCATATACAACGAGTTGCCTAAGCTGACGTTGAAAGACGTGATGGATTTCGCCCGTAAGAACATCTCGCACAAGACCTACCGTTATCTTATTCTTGGCGACGAGAAGAACCTTGACATGAATGCTCTTGGCAAGATTGGGCCTATACGCAGGCTGACAACAAAAGAAATATTCGGATACTAAACAAACTTATACATTATACATTAAGATTATGGCAAAACCAGTTGATTTCAAGTACGCTCCAATGTTCCAGCTTGGAGCCGACGACACTGAGTACCGGCTGCTGACAAAGGAAGGTGTCAGCACTGCCGAGTTTGAAGGCAAGGAGATTCTGAAGGTCACGCCGGAGGCACTGACCCTTCTTGCCCAGCAGGCTTTTCACGACGTGGAGTTCTGCCTGCGCCGCAAGCACAACGAGCAGGTTGCTGCCATCCTGCACGACCCAGAGGCTTCAGACAACGACAAGTATGTAGCCCTGACGCTGCTGCGCAATGCAGAGACCTCGGTAAAGGGTGTGCTGCCTTTCTGCCAGGACACAGGCACAGCAATTATCCACGGCGAGAAAGGACAGCGCGTGTGGACTGACTTCGATGAGGAGAAAGCCCTCTCGCGTGGCGTTTACAACACCTACACACAGGACAACCTGCGCTATTCGCAAAATGCGCCTCTGACAATGTATGAGGAAGTGAATACCAAGTGCAACCTCCCTGCTCAAATAGACATTGAGGCTACCGAGGGTGAGGAATTCCGCTTCGTGATGGTTGCTAAAGGCGGTGGTTCAGCCAACAAGACATATTTCTATCCGATGACCAAGGCAACCATCCAGAACGAAGGCACTCTGCTGCCGTTCCTCGTTGAGAAGATGAAGAGCCTTGGCACCGCTGCTTGCCCGCCTTACCACATCTGCTTTGTCATCGGCGGTACGTCTGCCGAAAAGAACCTGCTCACCGTGAAGCTTGGCTCAATACATTATTATGACAACCTGCCTACGAGCGGCGATGAGACAGGGCGCGCCTTCCGCGACCTTGATCTCGAAGCTAAGCTCCTCGACGAAGCTCATAAGATTGGACTTGGCGCGCAGTTTGGCGGCAAAGCTTTCGCCCACGACATCCGCGTCATCCGCCTGCCTCGCCACGGCGCAAGCTGCCCAATCGGACTTGGCGTTAGCTGCTCAGCCGACCGTAACATTAAGGCAAAGATTAATCGTGACGGCATTTGGCTGGAGAAGATGGACACCAATCCCGGCAATCTCATTCCTGCCGACTTGCAAAAGCCAGGCGAGAATGGCGGCATAGTCATAAACCTTGACGAGGGCATAGACAAGGCTCGCCAGATTCTCACAAAGTATCCTGTCTCTACTCGTGTCATCCTCAACGGCACTATCATTGTGGCGCGTGACATAGCTCACGCCAAGCTGAAGGCACGCCTTGACAAGGGTGAGGACTTGCCACAGTATTTCAAAGACCATCCAGTGCTCTATGCTGGTCCTGCTAAGACACCGGAAGGCTATCCTTGCGGCTCTATGGGCCCGACCACATCCAACCGTATGGATCCATACGTGGATGAGTTCCAGAGCCACGGCGGCAGCATGATAATGATTGGTAAAGGCAACCGCACGCAGGTCGTCACTGACGCTTGCAAGAAGCATGGCGGTTTCTATCTTGGCACCATTGGCGGTGTTGCAGCAGTGCTCAGCCAGGACTGCATCAAGAGCATCTCCTGCGTGGAGTATCCGGAGCTTGGCATGGAGGCAATATGGAAGATTACGGTTGAGAACTTCCCTGCCTTTATCCTTGTAGATGATAAAGGCCACGATTTCTTCAAGGAACTGAAACCGTGGACACCGTGTAGCTGCAACAAGTAAACACGAAAGTTCTTTTACCCTGTCTTTGCAGGGCTCATAATGTCAGCAGGGAGCCTACACTTCTTTGGAAGCGGCTCCCTGCTGATGTTTTATTATGCGGCGGCTTTTTTGCTTGGCCGCTGTCTTTATTTCTTCAATTAATCAACAACCCATTCATCCACAGTGTGCTTCTCCGTGTTGAAGCGCACGCCAACCTTCACAACCTTTCTGCCATCAGTGAGATAAGGTGTGGCATAACCTTTGTCGTTTATTTGCTCCAATGCCTTTTGTGCGCTTTCATCGACTTTCAATTCCATGACGTAGATAGTGTCGGGCATCAATACAATCAAGTCGGTTCTACCGTTGGCGACCTTCACCTGCGTGCGTACATAGATGTTGAGCATAGAGAAAATGAGATAGAACGTGTACTCATAGAAGCCTTCCTTTGTGGCAGCTTCCGCAAGTTTCTTCTTGAATCCTTCAACGTAAGGTATGCCGGCAAGATAAGACTGCATGTGCTGCATTGCAAGGTCGATGTCGTTTGCCTTCAGCGCACGCCAGAACTTAAGTGCGAAACCTGTTTGAACGTCTTCACTTTCAAGGCCTGCATAGGCTGGCAGCAGTCCGTCGGTATATCCAATGCGGACTTCAAGGTTGGGTATGCCAAGTGTATAGATTTCTGCTTCCCTGTCGTAGTCCTTTATTGTGAGGTAGCCTGCTTGATAAAGCAAAGGAACCATACCGGTCATTGCCTCAGTGGGGCGGTTGATGGCATAGTCTGTAGTCTCAATGTTGTCAACATTGGTAATGTTGAAGTTGAATTGCTTCATCATGCGTATAAGGAAGGTCGGCGTACCAGTCTCAAACCAGTAGTTGGAGATGTGCTTGTTGGCAAAAGCGCTCAGCAAGCTGTATGGATTGTACACCTCTGGCGATCTGCCGGCGAAATGGTAGCCGTCGTAGCGGAGCTTCAGTTTGTTGGCTGTATCTTCCTCGGTATATTCATATTCTTCAGCCAATAGCTTTATGTCCTCACCGAGTTGCTCATGCAGTTCTTTTTCAGTGATTCCGCAGATTGCAGAAAACTTTGTCAGCAATGAGACATTGGTCAGGTTGTTCAACGTTGAGAAGATGCTCAATTGGCTAAATCGTGTAATGCCCGTTATAAAGCAAAACTTTATATATGGCTCCAACATTTTCAACCTTTGATAGAACTCTTGCAATAACTCGCGCATGCCATGCAGTCTTTGTGAGTCATGCATCACGTCTAATAAAGGAGAATCATATTCATCAATAATAATGACGACCTGCTTACCAGCCTGTTGATAAGCACGACGAACCAAGCCATCAAGACGCATGCCTATAGAAGTGCCTTTATCTTCTCCTCCAAACATAGACTCTAATCTCAATAGTTGGCGTCCGATTTCTTCTTCGACGCCTTTTTTGTCAAGATGCTTAGCCGCACTAAGGTCAAAGTGGAGAACTGGATATTGCACCCACTCTTTCTCCAAATCCATTATCTTTAAGCCGTTGAACAGTTCCTTGTCACCTGCAAAATAGGAATGGAGAGTGGAAGATAAAAGGGATTTGCCGAACCTGCGTGGGCGGCTTAGAAAAATATACTTTGCATAGTGTGCCAGCTCCCACACAAGGTCTGTCTTATCAACGTAGATATATCCACCATTGATAATTTCAGAGAACGTCTGTATTCCTACCGGGTATCGTCTTGTGTCTTGTTCCATAATGCACATTGCCTTTATGGTTGCAAATTTAATCTATTATCTTCACATTGGCAAGCTCTTGATGTCTTTATTTTATACGTCAATAATATTTTTTCATATTTTCTTCCAAAATATTTGCCTGTTTCTCGCTCTGATTGCATCTGCACAGGGAGAGTATGTAGGTCCTAATGATAGTTATGATAAAGAATGGTATGTAAATTCCTATGGCGTTCTTTATTATGATACTGGTATGGATAGGTTTTTAGTAAGGTGTAACATTAACGTTGTCATGTCTTCTTTGACTTCAACGAATTTCTCTAATTGCCCGAATAAATTT
>CAZZNO010000078.1:0-13684 GCA_964655685.1 uncultured Prevotella sp. | reverse complement strand
AATTTATCTAATGCTTGTTCGTTTAATTGGATAAATTCGTTGAAGACTAAAACGTTCGCTGAATGTCGATGATGTCTCATCACTTACCCAATGTGCCCATAGCTTTGCTGAGGTTGACGCGAGCCATGCGGACATCTATCTCGGCATCAATCTTCTGAGATTGAGCCGATTGCCATGCCGTTTGGGCTTCCATGACATCTGTTGTCTGCATCACTCCTTCCTTGAAACCGACGTTGGCGCAGCGCAGGTTTTCTTCAGCACTGCTGAGGTTGTGGGTAGCCATGTTAAGTTTTTTGTAGGCTTCCTTGACCTTGAACTCAGCCTGCTGCACTTGTAGCTCTATCTTCTCGCCGGTGTCGGCAAGCTCGAGCTTCGCCATTGCCGTGGCTGCCTTCGAAGCCCTTATCTTATGTCGCCCTTCGCCCCAGTTCCACAGGGGCACGCGCAACGTTACGCCGACGTGGAAAAGGCCTGAGAAGGTGTTGCGGTAGCCGTTGAGCACGTTTGGGTTTGAGAAAAGATAGCCGCCCGTGGCAAGCACTTGTGGCAGAAATGCCGCACGCGTGATGACGGTGTTCTGCTTGCTCAGCTCAACGGCGTCGTTCAGAAGGCGCAGCTCGGGGCGGGGTGACCCCACCCCCGACCCCTCCCCTTCAGGGAGGGGAGATGCGGACGGGGATTCGGGGAGGGGAGAGGCTTCTTCACCCTGTGAGAGGAGAGAGGTAGAGCTGGGGGCTGTGTCTTCATCATCAAGGCGGATGTCGGCGTTCAAGTCGAGACCGCAGATTTGGCAGAGGTGCATTTTTGCAAGGACAAGGCCGTCGTCGACCTGCGTTTGCGACATCTCGGCTTCATTCACTCTGACCGCCACTTTCAGCTCGTTCGCCTTTGTGGCGACGCCCTGTGCGAGCATCTTGGAAACATCGGCGTGCAGCTTCCTCACGAGGCCGAGGTATCGGTTGGCAAGGAGCTGCTTCTGACGGAGGCTGACAACGAGCCAGTAGGCTTGGTCAACATCGTAGAGCGTGTTCTGCGTCATGAGGTCGATGTTGTCGTCGGCTATGTTTATGTTTATTTCTGCCGCTTTGTTTGCCGCCTTTACGGCTCCGCCCATGTACACGGGTTGCCTCACCATGATGTCGGCTCCGAACAGGTTTCGGGTGTTCGTGCGGAAAGCCTTGCGCAGGTCGCTGCCGGCTTTGTTTATGGCGTCCACTGTCCCCGGGGCGAGCTGTGACGCAATGCTGCCGAGGGCTTGGGCTTGCTGTGCGCTTATTGCGCCTTGCTTCACAAGGTCGGGCACAGTGGCGGCTAAGTCGCCTTGCAGTTGTGAGCCGAGCGTAGAGCCAAGGTTGTTGAGCGCGTTTTGCCGGCTTTTGCTGAGCAAAGAGAACTCGCGGCTCGTAAACTGATAGGTGCCTATGGCGTCAACCTTAGGCAGGTAGTCGGTGCGTGCGGCACGGCGCATGTCTTCGGCAATGCCGCGGTTGACGCGTGACATGCCGAGCTTCTTGTTGTTGTTTATGGCAAGCGCACGGCAGGAGTCGAGCGACAGTGTGCGTTGCGACTGTCCTTCCAAGGGAAGGCAGGCAAGGGCTGCCGCAAGGAAGACGAGGCTTATTGATGATATAGGCTTCATTGACATGGTGAATTATTATAAGGATGTTTACTCTATGAGCGTCCGTTTAGCATCTTGCGTATGTTGCGTATGTAAACCCAGCACGCCGTGGCGAAATAAACCGCCACCTGCACCCAGATTCCTACGTACAGGGGCGCTATGTCGTGGAGGTTGCAGCCCATCGACATGATGCGCGGGTAGGCATTCATGCCGAGCGTAGACGGAAAGAGATAGGAGAACAGTTTCCAGAATGTGGGCATAGAGGGGCTCGGCCATGACACGCCTGAAAGGAAAACCATCGGCACGGACATGAACACGAAGATGAGTATGCAGTCCTCGCGGCGGTAGATGAGCGACGAGAGGGTGATGGCGAAGAAGATGCAGTCGAGAATATAGGGCACCACAAAGGCTATGTAGGTCCAGTAGTTGCCCAGCGTGGGCAGGTGAAACCAGTGGTTGACCGCCGTAACCATGAATATTGCTGAAATGAAATACAGCGGCAGGTAAAACAACGCCTTGCCCCACACGATGGGCATGATGTGCTTATAGTGAAAGTCGAAGGGAATGACGCTGCCGAAGTATTTCTCCCTTGTGTTTCCCATCTCCATGCCAATGCCAAGCAGCAGTGTCTGCTGGATGATGAGCATCAGTATGGGCGGTATGAGGAATGCGGCGAAGCCTCCTTGCGGATTGTAGAGCGAGATGTGCTCATACTCGATGGGCATCTTAGCTATCTCCTCATCGCGCGTGGTAGTGCCGCCGCCGATGTGGTCTATCTTGATGTCGTTGTTCATCATGAGCGAAACGTCGGTGCAGGCGAGCAACAGGGCTTTGTAATAAAGCATGGAGCTCATGTTGCAGTAAAGTCCTATGTGGGTTTGCTTGGCAAGCTGCAGGTCGTGGTTGAAAGACTCGGGCATGTGTATGATGCCGTAGGCTCGGTGTTCCTTCACTTGCAGCTCAGCCTCCTGCATGTTCGTGTAGGTGCCGATGACCTTTGCGTCGGGCGTGCCGTCTACCTTGCTTATGAACTCGCGCGAGAGCGATGAGCCACAGTCGTCGACCACTGCCACAGGCACGTCGCGGCACACCTCGTTGGTGTAGACGTAGGAATAGAGCAGCGGGTAGGCGAGCGGCACGAAGACTATGAAGATGAGTATGCCCTTGTCACGCAACACCGTGCGGCATTCATTATACCAAATGTATATTAAGTCTTTCATTTTCTTAATTCATAATTCATAATGCATAATTCATAATTCATAATGCTTAATGCATAATTCCAGTTCGAAATCAATATCGAAATCAAAAATCAAAGTCGGAATCGAAGTCTTTATTTTATATACTTGAATTTCTTGAATGCTTTATGATAGCGCGGAAGAACTATCAGCGGCAGCAGCGCAAAGCCAATGAGGGCTACGGCGCAGGGCCACACGTAGTGCAGGGAGAAGCCGTTGAGCGTGCTGTTGACATAGATGAGGTAATAGTGCCTGAGCGGAAACCAATAGGACAGAAACCTCAGGTATGGCGACATGGCGGTGACGGGGAACGTGAAGCCGGCTATCGAGAACGAGAGTATGCCCCACAGGGAGCAGATGCACATGGCAAGGCGCATCTCGCCAGCCATGAGCCCGAACAGGAAGACGCCGAAGCCTTGGCAGGCTATCACCGTGAGCAGGCTCAGGCAGAGCATGAACGGAATGCCGCAGTTGCACGGGAAGCCTAAGTACTTGAAGAACCAAATGTCCATAAACCACATCAGGATTGTATAGATTATGGTTTGCGGAAACAGCTTGCCGGCAATAGCCACGGCAGGACTCTTGCCCGACATGATGTACAGGTTGAGCTGTCTTTCTTCTTTCCACTCCAGCCCGAGGGCGTAGGTCGTGGTCAGCATTATGAGCAGCATGATGACGCCCGGCACAAGCATATTGTTGAGGTAAACCGAATAGTCGAGGAATGCGTTCTTCAAAGGGTGCGTTTCAATGGTTATGGGCTGTAGCAAGCCCATTATCCGGTCTTCTCTCACGCCGTGTCCCCACAGGCTGCTTCGTGTCAGTGCAAGCCCTGCGAGCGCCCCCGCCGTCTTCATGTCCTTGAAAAGAAGGTTGGCGGGCACATAGTAGGTGTCGTTGGTATAAAACGATATTGTGGGTTGTCGTTGCGACTCGCAATCTTCTGTCAGTCCCTTTGGCAGGTAGAAGAAGGCGTAAATCTTGCCCTGTTGCATCGCCTTGCGCGCCTCGTGAAAATCGTGGTAAACGTATTTCACGTCGGTCTCCTCGAATGCGTCAAGCAACCGGCACACTATGCGCGTCACGTGAGTGTCGTCTTCGTCGACAATAGCGGCAGGCAGGCGCGTCGGCAGTCCGCTCTGCATGAGCGTGGTGAAGAAGATTATGCATACCAACGGCGCTATAACCATGCAGAACAGGAATACAGGCCTTTGGCTGTACATCCTCAGCTCGCGCCTTCTTATGAAGACGAGCCGTTTGCCCACGACTTTTATATTTTGAACATTGAACATTTGCCTTCGAACTTTTAGCCGTTCAGCTTTTAGCTTTAAACAATTGAGCTTTAAACAATTAACTCTAATCAATCAACTCTAATCTATAAAAACTCTAATCTCTAAAGCTTTAATCAAATAACTCTAATCTCTTAACTCTAATCTATAAAAACTCTAATCTATCAACTCTAATCTCCAATCATCAGCACTGCCGACTGTCCTCCGTGCGGGCTCTTTATCTTTTTCACGGGCGTTGCCCTCACGTCAAATACTTTCAAGTCGAGGTCTTCGAGGGCGCGCGTAGCTTTCCATGAGGCAAAATCGCCGGCATTGTTTATTCGCGTTATGCGGCAGTCTACGGTATCGCCTGTAGACGGTCGCCATACACGCACAAGTGAGCCATAGTCGATGCCCTGCAATTTTTCCTCTGTGAGATAGAAAGAAAACCACGATTCGTCGGTTTCTACATTCATTATAGGAGCGCCGGTGCCAACTATTTCGCCCGGCTCAACAAACACCTCTGTCACCACGCCGTCTTGCGGAGCCGTGAGCACAGTCTCGTCTACCAGCGCCTTTACCTCCTCCACCTTTGCCGCTGCGCTGCGAGCTACGGCACGTGAGGCATCCTTCTCCTCCTTGCGTGCGCCGTCAAGCGCCATTTTGTATTGCTGGTGAAGCGCGTTTGCGGCAGCCACGGCGGCATCGTAGGCAGCCTTTGCTTCATCACGCCGCTGCTCTGCCACAACGCCTTGGCTGAACAGGTTCTCCATGCGGCGGTAGGTTTTCTCACGAATGCTGACCTGCGCTACGGCTTGCTGCCAACGCTCATAGCTGCTGCTGACAAGCTCCTTCCGCGTGCCTTCCCTCACGAGGCTGTCGTTGGCTATGGCAGCCTCGTGGGTGGCTTTTGCGCTTTGCTCCATTGCGTTCACTTCGGGAGCCGTAAGCCATGCCAGGGTGTCGCCCTTGTGAACTCTGTCTCCCTCAGCCACGCAAAGCCGCACCACACGGCTCGGCACCTTGGTAGCCACACGATAATCGGTGGTTTCAAGCTGTCCCTGGATGGTGGGCTTGTGCTCGGGCAGGCAAAGCCCGACGACGATTGCGGCAAGCACCAGCAAAAGGAGAATGGCTCCCGTAAGCAAAATCTTGTTGTGGATGATGATTTGCGAAATTCTTTTTTTCTCCATAGCACATTTATCGTTTACGTTTGCAAAATTCATATTTTAAACGCTAATATCGGTGTTCAAAGCTTCGCGGTGGTTATGTTAAATGAGAAGCAGCAGAAGAACAGAACAATAAGCAGGCAATTTGAAACACTTGTTTTGTAGATTTTTTCCGAAATTTGCAACCGAAAACAAGTAAAAACAAACAACGATGAAAAACAATCAACTTGAATTGAAGGAAGTGGACCTCGACGATTTGGGCAACAAGAGTCCGTTGGTGGGCTATTATGACGGCGACCTTGCCATAATCGACAACATTTCTGACTTGACGCATGTCGCTCCTTTCTATGCTAAAATGAACATTATCGTAATATGCACAAAAGGCAGAATACAGTTTAACATAAACGACACGCCGCTGATGCTGACAGAGCATCAGATTCTGCTCAGCGCGCCATACGTTATTCTTGACAACTACCTGTTCAGCCCTGACTTTGAGTGCAAGATTCTTTGCCTGAGCGACGACATCATACACGCTATGCTTGGCGACCAGGTCAACGATTGGAACATTTCGGTGCACAATCAGCGCACGAACATCATTCAGCTGCCCGAAGAAGACCAGGAGCAATTCATATATTATTATGAACTGATAAAGTTTAAAATGCAGCATCAGGAGCGGCGCAACAGCATCATCGTTATGCAGTCTATTATACAGGCGTTGCTTTTTGATGTTGTCGGGCTGATAGACAATCAGGAAGACACGCCGAACGAATCGGTGCCGTCGCACGGGAAAACTCTTTTCAACGACTTCTTGAGGCTGTTGTCGGCTAAAGACGTGAAGCATCAGCCTGTGGACAACTATGCCGATGAACTAAATATAACGCCGAAATATCTGACGATGCTTTGCACTAAATACAGCAACCGCCCTGCTTCGGACTGGATAGCGCAATATACAAAGGAGGATATACGCTACAACTTGCTGCACACCGACTTGTCGATAAAGGAAATCTGCATAAAGCTTGGCTTCCCAAACATCTCTTTCTTTGGCAGCTATGTGCGCCGCCATTTCGGAGTGTCGCCTACGCAGCTCAGGAACCAGGCTGCCGCGGCACAATGAAAACCTTTCCTATGGCACAGCAGTGGAATTGATTGGTAAAGAGAAAAAACATTAAGCCGTAGAAATCTTGACCTTGGTTTTCGCGCGCAAAAAAAGAAGGGGCTGCTTGTTCACGATTGAACGGCAGTCCCTTTCTACGTTAGTATGTTATGAAAAATTTGAGAGAATCGAAACTTCACAGTTTCTTTTTTGTTGTTTTACTAAACATGATTTATAGAGAAAGCATAGAAATATTCTTTTTTATTTGATGATTGGTTGGGCGATGTTCGCGTCCGGCGTTACCAGGCTTTGCTGGAGCGTGTCCAGCATAGAGCTGTCGCTCAGAGCAACCGATGTTCCCTTGTCAAGCTCAGGCTTGTAGTAGCCGTCGTAGTTGCTGATGGGGTTCTCGTTGTGGCGTGCGAAGGGCACTTGTATGGCATTGCCAAGCGTGAGCAGTATTGCCACCACAGCGGCAGCCTTGAAAAGCGGCTTCAGCCTTTGTGCCATCGGTATGACGCGTGCCTTGACACGTTTCTGACCCTCAATCTTGGCAAGCAGCTTTTGGTCGAAGTCATCACCCAATACATCCTTTTGTGGCTCCTCTGCCTCGTAGCAGAAGACAGCCTTATATCGCTTCAGGGAGTCAGGAATGTTTTCCTGGCTGAAGAACGCCCGCAAGATGTCTTCTTCTTCGATAGAAGTCTCGCAGCGCCAATAGCGATCCAATAGTTGGTTGATGTATCTGTAATCCATTTTTTCTGTTTCTATAAGGTTGACGACAAAGGGCAGGGTAAAGTTACAGGATTGTCTCGTTTTTAACATTCATTATGTTTTTAGGCGCATCGGCTGTCAATATTTTTAGGCTCGGCGGCTGTCAACATCCTTAGGCTCGATAGCTGTATCCTTAGGCTCGATAGCTGTCAAGCGACAAGAAACGCTGCTTGATGGTTTGTCTCCCACGGAAAATGTTTACCTTGACTTGTTCTTCGGTCATGCCGAGCAAACGTGCAATGTCTTTGTAAGCTTTGCCTTCAAAGTCGCGGAGCTGGATGCAGCTACGTTGTTTCTCAGGCAGGGAATTGACAATGTTTCTGACTATTTCTATTTGGTCTTTCTCTATTGTTTGTTGTGATGGCGAGGCATTGGTGTCGGCATGGTCGGCGGTGCTTGTGTCCAGGCTTTCGTTATTGTTTCCGCTGCGTTTAATGCTGTCCAAAGCCATGTTGCGGCAGATGGTGAAGCAAAAGGCTTCAATGTTCTCTATCTTGTCCCAATCGTCTCGTCGGTTCCAGACTTTTATGAGCGTTTCCTGCACGATGTCCTCTGACTCGGCAGAGTCGAGGGTTATGCGGAGAGCCAAACGGTAGAGCTGGTTCTTCAGCGGTAATATATCGTGCTGGAAATTTATGTTGCTCATTATTTATGTAAGTGCGGCGTTGCAGTTATGCAGGTTCGGCTTTGCAGTTATGCAGATGCGGCTTTGCTGTTTTGCAGGAGTGGCTTTGCAGTTATGCAGATGCGGCTTTGCAGTTATGCAGGAGCGGCGGGTGCAGTTAAGCAAGTACGGCGGTGCCGTGATTGCCGTCTATTGCCGATGCTTTTGTTATTATAACACGCCTCACCCCTGCCTCCACGGCATTGAGGGCGTTTTGTATTTTAGGTTTCATGCCGCCGGATATGGTGCCGTCGGCAACGAGCCTCTTGAAGTCGGCATTTGTAATCGTTGGTATCACTGAAGCTTCGTCATCGGGATTTGACAGGACTCCTGCTTTCTCAAAGCAGTAGATAAGCGTAACGTCGAAATCTTTAGCCAGAGCCTTTGCCGTTTCTGAGGCGATGGTATCGGCATTGGTATTGAGAATGTTGCCCATGCCGTCATGCGTCAGAGGCGCCATGACGGGAGTTATTCCTTCAGCTATTAGAGCCTTCAAGGCTTTGGCGCTAACCTTGTCAACATCGCCTACAAAGCCATAGTCCACGACTTGTCCGTCACCGATGGTAACGGGTTTGCGCCGATGGCTCCGTATGACGTCCATGTCGGCACCGGTAAGCCCGATAGCGTTGACCTTGCGTGCCTGTAGGCGAGCCACTATGTTCTTGTTTACAAGCCCGCCGTAAACCATCGTCACCACTTCAAGCATGTCAGCATCCGTAACGCGTCTGCCTTCTACCATGTGGCTCTCGATGCCAAGTTTGGTAGCAACCTTTGTTGCCCTGCGCCCACCGCCGTGAACAAGTATTTTCGCTCCTTCTATTGCGGCAAAGTTGTCAAGAAGTTGTGAAAGGTTTTCATTGTCTTCCACTATTGCCCCGCCAACCTTGACGACGGTGAGCTTTTCCTTATTGCAAGTATGTGTATCCATATAGTCCTGACCTATAGTTGCTGAGAAATTCTTTGCCTTCTTTTGCCGAGAGCTTGCCCTCGTTCACGCTCTTAGCCACCCATTGCTCGAGCTGGCGCACGAGTCTCTTGGGATTATATTGCACGTATTCAAGAACCTCTTCCACGGTCTCGCCGTCAATGATTTGGTCGATATGATATGAACCGTCCTTTACTGATATGTGCGCGGCGGTAGTGTCGCCGAAAAGATTGTGCATGTCGCCGAGAATCTCTTGATATGCGCCAACCAGGAACACGCCGATATAATATGGTTCGCCTTTGCGGAGCTGGTGCACGGGCAGAACGCTTGCTTGTGAGCCGTTTACGGCAAAATTTGCCACCTTGCCGTCGCTGTCGCAGGTTATGTCCTGTATTGTGCAGTTGCGGGTGGGCTTTTCGTTAAGCCTTTCTATCGGCATGATAGGGAACAGCTGGTCGATGCCCCAACAGTCGGGCAGGCTTTGGAAAAGTGAGAAGTTGCAGAAATATTTGTCGGCTAACAGCGTATCCAACCCTCTTAACTCGTCCGGCACATGCTTCATGCGCTTCGCCATAGAGTCTATTTCATGGCATACGCTCCAATACATTGCTTCTACTTCGGCGCGTGTTTTCAAGTCGACCATGCCGTGCGCAAACATGTCGAGGCAGTCTTCGCGTATTTGGTCGGCGTCATGCCAATCCTCAAGCATCGACTTGGGGTTTATGTTACACCAAATCTCGTAAAGGTCTTTTACGAGTTGATTGTCGGTATCTTTCGCCTCAAATTCCTCTGGCATTTCCGGGAGCGATGCGGCTCCAAGGACGTTGAGGATAAGCACAGAGTGATGGGCGGCAAGTGAGCGCCCGCTCTCTGTAATGATGTTCGGATGCGGAATGTTGTTTCTGTTGGCTATGTCTACAAAAGCATAGATGCAGTCGTTGATATACTCCTGAATGCTGTAGTTCACCGAGCTCTCCGAGTTTGACGACCTTGTGCCGTCATAATCAACGCCCAGTCCGCCGCCACAGTCTACGTATTCTATGTTGTAGCCCATTTTGCGCAGGTTGGCGTAATATTGTCCTGCCTCAGTGAGCGCGTTTTGTATGCGGCGTATTTTAGTTATTTGCGAGCCGATGTGAAAGTGTATCAGCTTGACGCAATCGTGCAGGCCTACGCTGTCAAGCTCGCTCAATGCCTCAAGCAGTTCGGAAGGCGTGAGTCCGAATTTAGACGCGTCGCCGCCGCTTTCAGCCCATTTGCCTGAACCTGAGCTTGCGAGCTTTATGCGTATTCCTATATTTGGTTTAACTTTGAGTCGTTTGGCTGTTTTTGCTATTACGTCAATCTCGTTAAGCTTCTCAACCACGATGAATATATGCTTGCCGAGTTTTTGCGCAAGCATGGCAAGCTCTATATAGCTTTCGTCTTTATAGCCGTTGCAAATAATGAGAGAATCGCTTTTGCATTGTTGCGCAATGACTGTGTGAAGCTCAGGCTTTGAACCAGCTTCGAGTCCAAGGTTAAACTTGCGGCCGTGTGAGATGATTTCTTCTACTACAGGCTGCATTTGGTTTACCTTTATGGGATAAATGATGTAGCTTTCGCCCTTGAAGTCGTATTCTTCCTTTGCTTTCTCATAACAAGCCGCCATCTTCTCGATGCGATTATCAAGAATGTCGGGAAAGCGCAGCAGCACCGGTGGCGTTACGTCTCGCAAGGCAAGCTCTTTCATGACATCGCACAGGTCAATGCGCACGTCGTTTTTCACGGGCGAGACATAGACGTCGCCCTTCTCGTTAATGCCAAAGTAAGAGGTACCCCAACCCTTTATGTTATACAGTTCTTCGGAGTCCTCAATGGTCCATTTCTTCATTTATTATTTCTATGCCTATAATTTTAAATGTTAGTTTTGCCGTAATTGTGTTTAAATGCCAAGTTCCTTTCGCAGTATCTCAACTGTAAACTTTATCTTTTCGTAGTTGTCCATCAATGAAACATCTACAGTGTGTTTCGCCTTGCTGTAGTAAGGCTCGCGTTCTTGCAGTTGCTCTTTTATGAATTCTTGTACTTCCTCCGGTGTCTTGTCCAGCAGCAGCGGCCTTACTGTTTTGCCCATTTTCAAGTGCTGGTAAAGCACCTCGGGTTCACATTTTAAGTAAACTGTCTCGCCCTGCCGGTTGATATAGTCCATATTGTCGAAGAAGCATGGCGTGCCGCCTCCGCACGATATTATGACGTCTTCAAATTCGGCAACTTCATGCAGCATGTTGTGCTCTATTACCCTGAAGCCTTCTTCTCCACGCTTGTCGAAAAGCTGCTTTATAGTGGCGTGCATCCTGCTTTCTATGTACCAGTCAAGGTCATAAAACGGCAGTCCCATGTCTTTGCTCAGGGCTTTGCCAATCGTGGTTTTGCCAGAGCCCATGTAGCCAATTAGAATAATCCTTTTCAAACTTAAAATGTAAAAAAGTTAATTGCGCCTTATTCTTTTTGCCTTCGGCTCCGGCGCGTTCTTTACTATGTCCATGCACTCGGCGTAGCTCATGTCTCCTGTAAGAGCTCGCTCCTGATCTTTCTTGTCTATGTGGTAATTTTTACCATCATAGGCAATGTACGGGCCGAATCTGCCTTTCAGAATTTCGAGTTTCTCGTCTTCATCGAACGTCTTTATGTGGCGTTCTTTCTCCTTCTGACGTTTCTCCTCAATAATCTTCACAGCTTCGTCGAGATTTATCGTCATTGGGTCGGCTCCCTTTGGCAGCGACACGTATTTCTTGTTGTGAAGCACGTATGGCCCAAAACGGCCGGCGCCTATCACCACGTCGGTGCCTTCGTATTTGCCGATTGTTCGTGGCAACTTGAACAGTTCAAGAGCTTCTTCAAGCGTTATGTTTTCTATGCTCTTGTCCTTTGGCACTTGTGCAAAGCGCGGCTTGTCGTCGTCGCCTGCCGCTCCAATTTGTACCACAGGCCCAAAGCGGCCTATTTTCACGAAGACAGGTTTGCCGGTCTTGGGATCTTTGCCAATCTCGCGTTCACCTGCCTTATGCTCAGAGCGGGCGTTGATTACTTTCTCTACCTGTGGCTCAAATGAATTGTCAAAGTGGTGAAGCATGTCTTTCCAGTCTTCTTTCCCTTCGGCTATTTGGTCAAACTGCTGCTCTACACGGGCGGTGAAGTTATAATCCATTATTTCCGGGAAGTTCTCCTGAAGGAAATCATTCACGACAATGCCGATGTCTGTAGGCAAGAGCTTTCCTCTTTCTGAGCCTGCCATCTCTACTTTGTCAAGTGATTTTATGTCATTGCCGATGAGGGAATCGACGGTATAGTGCCTTTCTTGACCGGTTTTATCGCCTTTTACCACGTATTCACGCTGTTGAATAGTAGATATTGTAGGCGCATAAGTGGACGGACGGCCGATGCCGAGTTCTTCGAGTTTGTGCACCAGGCTTGCTTCATTATAGCGTGCCGGGCCTTGCGAGAATCTTTCGGTAGAAGTTATTTCCTGCCTTTCCATGACATCGCCCTGTTTCATGGCTGGCAAACGATAGGTTTTCTCGTTTCCGTTGTCGTTCTCGTCGTCGGTCGACTCATGGTAAACTTTCAGGAAACCGTCGAAAGCCACAACTTCGCCGTTGGCAATGAAATGCTCGCCAGAATTGCTTATGTTTATCGTTGCCGTGGTCTTTTCTATGCGTGCTTCTGCCATCTGTGAAGCTATGGTGCGCTTCCAAATGAGGTCATAAAGGCGGCGCTCCTGCGATGTCCATTCGCTACCAGTGTTTGTGGCAAACGTCGGGCGTATTGCCTCGTGGGCTTCCTGAGCGCCTTTCGAGTGTGTTTGGAACTCGCGTGGGCGACTGTATTCGGCACCATAGGTTTTGGTTATTTCCTCTTTGCAGGCATTCAGGGCAAGTGTTGACAGGTGAACGCTGTCAGTACGCATATATGTTATTCGTCCGCTCTCGTACAGTCGCTGCGCAATCATCATTGTTTGTGACACCGTGAAACCGAGCTTGCGAGCTGCCTCCTGCTGCATCGTTGAGGTGGTAAAAGGCGGCGCCGGCTGCCTTTTCAAAGGCTTTTTGGCAATGTCACCCACGATGAAATGGGCATTTCTGCATTTTTCGAGAAAAGCCGTTGCTTCCTCATGTGTTTTAAAGCGATGGTCGAGTTCCGCCCTCACTTCGTTTTTCCTGCCGCCTTCACTGGTTATATTGAATGTCGCTGTAATGCGGTAATAGGGCACACTCTTGAAGTTCTGTATTTCGCGTTCGCGCTCTACGATGAGCTTTACAGCCACGCTTTGCACCCTACCGGCAGACAAGGCTGGTTTCACTTTGCGCCAAAGAACAGGCGAAAGCTTGAAACCAACGAGGCGGTCAAGCACCCTGCGAGCTTGCTGTGCGTCAACAAGGTTCATGTCGAGATGGCGTGGGTGCTCTATTGCGTTGAGAATGGCAGGTTTTGTTATCTCATGGAATACTATTCGTGAGGTGTTCTGTTCGTCCAATCCCAGCACCTCGCATAGGTGCCAGCTTATGGCTTCTCCCTCACGGTCTTCATCGGACGCGAGCCAAATCTTCTTTGAGCCTTTGGCATTCTTCTTCAAGTCCGCGACCACTTTCTTTTTCTCCTCCGGTATCTCATAGTCGGGGTCAAGGGTCTTGGGGTCTATGCTGAGCTCCTTTTTCTTCAAGTCGCGGATGTGTCCGTAAGACGACATCACCTTGTAATCCTTGCCAAGAAATTTTTCTATTGTTTTAGCCTTGGCGGGACTCTCCACAATCACTAAGTTGTCTTGCATTATAACCTTCAATTATTAAACGGTTGGCAAAAGTAAGTAAAACTTCAACCAATACATTATTATATAGGAATAAATTTAGATTTTTTAAAGATAGCTTCGTTAAGTCTCAAATCCTTTTACCTTTTCACTTG
>CAZZNO010000077.1:0-13836 GCA_964655685.1 uncultured Prevotella sp. | reverse complement strand
AAGGGCCGCACAATCAATCCGAACATATTCTTCGACCACGCCAACCATAAGCTTAATGCTAAGGTGCTTACGTTGGGGCGCAATGGCACAGTGAAATAACTCGTACGCCGTACGTGCATGCCAGCGACGGCGTGTGTATGTTATACGTGCGCCGTACGTATGGTGCTGAAACGCCTTACGTATGATGCTGAAACGGCGTACGTACATTGCGGCGAAAGTTTAGAGGCTTTGCGGCGAAAGTTTTGGGGCAATACGGCAAAAGCTTTGAGGCTTTGCGATAAAAGCTTTGCGGGGAAGTAATAAAAAATAGCGGTAAGACAACCTTTGCATTGTTTCACCGCTATTTATGTTTTTTTAGCTATTCTGCCTTTACGGCAGAAGTGCTTTCTTTAGTCGCAGTTAGCGAGCTTGTTCTCAGAACCAAGAACGTCTGTAATCTTGTGCTCGTACATCTCAATCATGTAGTTGCGAGCCACCTTGCCATACTGACGAGGATCGAAGTAGTCTGGGTGCAGAGCCAAAGTCTCACGTACACCGGCTGTGTAAGCCAGACGAGAGTCAGAGTCGATGTTGATCTTGCAGACAGCGCTCTTTGCAGCCTCACGCAGCTGCTCCTCTGGAATACCTACTGCATCAGGCAGCTTGCCACCATACTTGTTGATGATGTCGACATACTTCTGAGGAACAGAAGATGATCCGTGGAGAACGATTGGGAAGCCAGGGAGCTTCTTCTCGATCTCGTGCAGCACGTCGAATGCCAATGGAGGAGGAATCAGGCGGCCGGTCTTCGGGTCGCGTGTGCACTGCTCGGGCTTGAACTTGTAAGCACCGTGGCTTGTGCCGATAGAGATAGCGAGGCTGTCGCATCCGCTACGCTGAGAGAAGTCGATTACTTCCTCTGGCTTTGTGTAGTGGCTTTCCTCAGAAGCTACCTCGTCCTCAACGCCTGCCAGCACGCCAAGCTCTGCCTCAACGGTAACGTCGTACTTGTGAGCGTACTCTACGCACTTGCGTGTGAGCTCGATGTTCTCCTCGTAAGGCTTGCTTGAGCCGTCAATCATTACTGATGAGAAGCCCAGGTCTACGCAGTCCTTTACGAGCTCGAAAGTGTCACCGTGGTCAAGGTGAAGCACAATCTCAGGATGATGGCATCCGAGGCTCTTTGCGAACTCAACAGCACCCTGTGCCATGTAGCGCAGCAGGATAGGGTTGGCGTAAGCGCGTGCGCCCTTTGAAACCTGCAGGATGACAGGGCTCTTGAGCGTAGAGCTTGCGGTGATTATAGCCTGCAGTTGCTCCAGGTTGTTGAAGTTGAAAGCAGGAATGGCATAGCCGCCACTGACTGCGCGCTTGAACATCTCGCGTGTATTTACGAGACCTAAATCTTTGTAGTTGACCATTTTATTAAATGTTTTAAAAGATGATTTCTTCTTTTGTTACGTCTGCAAATTTAACAATTTCTCCGCTTTTCTCAAAGGTGTTCGGGTTTATTTTATGTTGCAGAAATATAAAAAATCTAATATTGACTTGTGCCTTGTTTTAAGTCAAACGTTTTTGCTACGTCGGTTTTGCAAACTACTGCCAAAAGTACTTTGGCTTTGACCTTTTGGCTCCTATCATGAGTTTGTATGAAGCGTGGAGCATGAAGTAACGTGGGACGGAGTTTGCCCATCTTTCTGTCCTGCCTTGCGAGTCAAGCGTGAAGGTGGTTGAATTAAGCTTGCCGAGGATGTCGAAGCCGTCGAGCGAGAGCGAAAGCTTTTTCTTGAACAGGTGCTTTGTGAGGCGCGCGTTCCATATCAGTTCGCTGGTGTTCATCTGCGGGTCGTTGTATCCCCGACGGCTGTAGTTTACGAGGTCGGTTGAGAGTTCGAAGTCGAACGGCAGCTTTACCTTCCCGTTCAGCGACACGTTATAGGTCCAAGCGTTTACGCTTTGGAAATCTTCGCGTGCGCTGGTCGCTGCCTGGTATGTGATGTTTGTGCCAAGCCCCGCTTGCAGGCGGTCGCTGAGCTGGTAGGTGAACTTGAGATATTCGGTCAGGTTCCAGTTGTTCACCTTGCTTCGTGCGGCGTTTGAACCGTCTACGGTCGTAAGGTCTACGCTCCGGTTGTATGAGGTGCTGAAAGATTCTCTGAGTGACAGCCTCTTTTTGCGGTCTATGGGTCGCCCGAAGCCTATGCTGAGTTCGGCGTTCCAATTGCCGTTAATGTTCTGCTGCTGTGTCGTTGTGCGTCCGGTGGACTTGTCGTAAAGGGTAGCGGTGGCTATGGCGTTCTGCGTTATATTGTAGTTTAGCCCGACATTTATGTACTGCTGGGTTCTCATGGCAAATTTGTTCAGGTTGACGTTGACGCTGTGCGAGCGTGCTTTTTTGAGGTTCGGATTACCGAGATTCACTACGAGTGGGTTGCTGTCGTCGCGGATGTCGAGCAGAGTCGTTAAGTCGGGCTGGCTTTGCCGTGTATTGTAATCTATGTTTATGAACCTTGTGCTGATGGAGTCGTTTTTCTGGTATCGGATTGAAACCATAGGCTGGAAGAAGAAGGTGTTGCGGCTCTTGGAATAACTTTTTAAGCGGAAATAGTCCAACGACTCGCACCTCCATTCCAGTGGTATGTTTAAACTGACTTGCAGCGCAGGCAAGCCTGTGGTGTCGCCGTACAGGTAAGTGAACGATATGTTGCCCTGGTTTGTCATCGTGTGGCTTCTGCTTCGGTAGGTGTTGGTTTCGTCGAGTACGCTCATCAAGGCTTGTTTTGACGACGGCAACATGCCAAGGGCATAGGCATCCTCAGTATAGTCGCTGAGGCGGTCAAGGCGGTAGAGCTCATTGTCGGAAGAATTGTAGCTTTTCTGGAAACTGTATGAGGGGTTCAGAATGAGCGATTGTCTCTTGCTCTTTTTATCTGCCAATATATTGAAATAGCTGGCGGTAGTGTTGATATTGTAGTTATGGTTTGGCGATGCAGTGTATTGGTTGCGGTGGTCTTCGCTTGGATTGTCGCCACTTAAATAGTCGGTCTTGCTCAGCGTGAAACTGTTGGCTTGGCTTCGCCCGTAGCTGAAGTTCGCAATAACGCTCATCATGTTTTTGAACTGGTCTTTGCCTCCAAAGGCTATGCGGTCGTTGAAGTTGGCGCTATAGTTAGAACTTGAACTCCGGCTTTGGCGGTCGTTGCGCTGTCGGTTGACTATGGCTTTGAGCAGTTCCGCTTCGTTTTGTGGCAAGAACAGGCTGTCGAGAATGTCTGCCGACCACGGTTTTTGGCTGAATTGCCCTGCGAGTGACGAGCCGAAGGCATTGCCGGAGGAATGGTTTGCGCCAATGTAGCCGCCGAACATGTGCCTGTCTATATGCCGTCCGAAGCTTTGGTTTGTTGACCAGTCTTTAGTGCGTGAGCGGTTGGCAGAACGGTTGATGTTATAATAGTCGCCGCCTGTGAGGAACGTTTGGGCGTTGGTGCGTGACTGCGAGTCGTTGTCGGAGAAACTGTAGCGGTTGTTCGATGTAAAAAAGTCGTCCTCTTTTTTCCCTTCGTAGCGATAGTCTATGCCTATGCTGCGGCGTGACTGCAAGCCGCTTCCTGCGTCGGGCATAACGCTCATTGCATCGTCTTCACCCGGTACGTTGCCGTCGTTTACGTTGTTCATCACGCCTGTTACCGTGAGTCGCGATTTCTTTGTGTATCCAAGGCCGAACAACTTTGCGTTGTAGCGGTCGTGGGTTCCGGCTGCAAGGTCGGTATTGATGATGGCTCCCCGATTGTATTGTTTTTTTAGACCAATGTCTATGACGTAGCTTTTGTCTCCCATGTCGCGACCCATGAGGCGGCTGTTCTTGCCCTGCTTGTCATATACTTTCACTTTGCTCACCGTGTAGGCAGGCAGGTTTTCCAGTGCTTTCTTGGCATCGCCGTTGAAGAAGTCGCGCCCGTCGATTAGCAGCGAGTTCACGGTTCTGCCGTTTACTTTTATAACGCCGTTGTCGAGCGTGGCTCCAGGCAGCTGCCTTATGAGTGCGTCAAGCATTGAGCCTTCGCTTAGGTTGAAGGCGTCGGCATTATAAACGATGGTGTCGCCGTGCAGCACCATCTTTATCTTCGTAGCTTTTACAACTACTTCGGACAGTGTATGGCTGTCTGTCTTCAGCCTTATGTCCTCTATCATTTGCACGTTCATCTTTTCTGCCATCTTCACGCTCACTTTTTTGTATTGCGTGGCATAGCCGACCATTGAAACGCGCAGGAGGTATGTGGTGTTATTATCGACATCTATGTCATACATCCATATGACGTTTCCGAAGAAAGTGCGCTCAGTTGTTACGGTAGAACGTATTACAGAGCTGTCCTTAACCGACAGGAGCTCGACTGTGGCTCCTTGTAGCTCCTCATTGGTCTCGTCGTCTATGATTCTTCCTGTCAGATGGCGTGCTGAGGCTAAAGAGGTGAACGAAAGTAGTAATGCTAATAATAGCAGGCGGCAGGGTGTATTCATAGCGGGGTGTTTAGTGTTATAGCATTAACACAGGCCCATTTCCTTTTCTTGTAAGCTCTGAAGCAAAAAGAAGCACAATAAAATAGCATAGGAAAGGAATGACGAAAGGCAAGGACAGCATACCCGTAGAGTCGGCTATGAGGCTCATGAGCAGGAAGCCGCAGCCGCCGATGGGGGTCATCATAAGCAGCGACGAGGCGCTCTTGGTGAGGTTGCCCAATCCGCGCAGCGCAAGCGAGAAAATAGTTGGGAACATAATAGCCTCGAAGACATAGTTGCAGATGAGAGCAATCATAGAAATCCTGCCCCAGTTGCACAGCACCAGCCCCATGCAGAGCACACTGCCTGCCGCGCACACGAGCAGCATGTGCTCTGCCTTGACAGTGCGCATTATCCAGCTGCCGCCGAAACGTCCTATCATGAAGAAAGCCAAGGCTATGGTAAGCACTATCGACGCAGTGTTGTCGCTCATCCAGCCCTTGCCCGTCATGAAGTTGATGAAGTAGCTGTTGATACTGATTTCCGCTACCTCATAGGCAAACAGGGCGAATAGGCCGAAGACAAACATCGAGTGATGGCGGAATAGCTTCACTATGCGGGTGCCTTTCGTGCGGTCTTCATCGGTTTCTTTGTGGCTTATTTCTGGCAAGTTGACACGCGAGAAAACTACAGCTATGAGCAACACGATGATGCCGAGAATAGCGTATGGCACAACTATCTTGCTGCTGGACTTGTCGCCGCTGAAAAGAAACTGTCCTACGAAGAACGTGGCTGAAAGCGAGCCCAACCCGTTGAATGATTGTGAAAAATTGAGTCGGCTTGTTGATGTCTCAGGAGCGCCAAGCTCGGTAACGTATGGATTGGCTGATGTTTCGAGGAAAACAAGTCCGCAGCCAATAATGAATAATGCGGCAAGGAAGGCGTAAAAAGTACCGGCTTCGGCACCTGGGATGAACAACAACGCCCCTACACCGAAAAGGGTCAGCCCGAAAATAACGCCGGTGCGGTAGCCGTGGCGGTTGATGAACCACCCCGCTGGGATTGCCATAATAAAGTAGCCGAGGTATGTGGTTACTTGGATGAGTGCCGACTGGGTCATTGATATGTCGAGGGCATTTTGGAAATGCTTGTTCAGCACGTCAAGAATTGCCCTGGCAAAACCCCACAGAAAGAAAAGTGAAGTTACGAGTATGAATGGCAGCAGATACTGTCTATTGGTTAATGTTGGACGACCCATAAAGTAAACGATTTAGTATCATTGGCAAAATTACTAAATTAAATTGTAATAAGCCAATTTTTTTGCTGTAATGTGCCAATAATTACAGCAAAAAATGGGTGTAGCCGCCGATTGCTAAGTGCGGCTACTTCATTTTGCCATCCAACAGTTGCTTCAACAGGAAAGTAGCGTTTTGGTTTCTGGCAACGCCCGGCGTTATCTTGTAAGAATAGGTGACATCAGTGCCAAGCTGTATTTCGAAACAGTAGTTGTGGAAACGTTTGTCCTCTTGCTCCATCTTTGACAGTTCAAGGTCGTGGGTGGCAATGATGCCGCTCACAGGATATTGTGTGATGTTTTGCAGAAAGAGTCGGGAACCGTTGAGCTTGTCCAAGGAGTTGGTGCCCTTAAGAATTTCGTCAAGGATAATTAGGGTGGGGAGTTGTCTCTCGTCGGTTGTTTTTCCAGAGCAGGAAAGGCTTTCTATGAGTTGCTTAAGTCTGAGCAACTCGGCATTGAAATAGCTTATGCCGTGGGCAAGGTCATCGCTTGTACGCATGCTTGTGAAAAGCCTGTAGCGGGAGACGGTCAGGCTTTCGGCAAAGACCGGCATTCCGTTCATGGCAAGTATGTAGTTCACTCCTACGGCTCTTAGGAAAGTGCTCTTGCCTGCCATGTTGGCACCGGTTATGATGTAGAAATTGCGGTCAGCTATGGAAAAATCGTTGCGCACGGCTTTGCTGCCAAGGAAAGGATGCCACAAGCCTCTTGCCTCAAAAGAGACCTCAGAGTTTGCCTTGCTTTGCTCTGATGGGGCTATTACTTCGGCGGAGCCTGCCTCCGGGTGGTTCGCTCTGAACTGTGCCATGCTGACAAGCGAGTCAAGGTCGGCGACGGCGGTTATCCACTCGGGCAGGTTGTCTGAGGCAATTTGCCGCCAATGATAGAAATTGCTTACGAGGAACAGTCCGCGTAAGCCAAGTGCGTCGGCGAAGAAACGGTAGGCGTCGCTGCCGCGAAGGATGAGCGTCTCGACGATGTTGGTAAGCGAGTCGAAGGAATTGACAGCTTCTTTTAGCTTTCCAGCATCTTCTTTCAAGACAGACGATTGCATTGTCCGACTTGCAGTCTGCTGTTCTTCCTTGTCACCATTGACAACATGGTTTACCAGTTTCATCAATGGCTGCATTTGTCCGTGAAGGCGGTTGCCAAACTTGAGCATCTCACTCAAGTATTTGTTGGCAAGCCCTTGCACTACAAAGAAGTTGACGAACAACCAAAATATTGGCAACAGCGGATTGACGAAACCATATATGGCGGCGACGATGCTTGCGAAGAAGCAAACAATGTCAACCCACGCAACAGCTTTCACTATCTTGCCGCCGAAGTATGAAGGGATGGCTATTTTTTGCAGCTTGGGTAATGACTGTAAGATGGCGTCAGTGTCTATTTTACGGTCAACGCCACAGGCAATGAAATGCATGCGCCATGCGGTAGAGCCACTCAGCTCGTTTATTGCCTCGTGGTAATCGTTTATTTCCTCGATTGTCTTGTGTGCTTCTACTGAGCTGAGCAGGGCGGCAAGGCGGTCGGCTCCGCCCGTGGTCGCTGCTCTGCTGACGCGTTGATAGAGACTCTCCTTGCCGAAGATGTCCATATCGTAGGTGAATGGGTGGGTGGGGTCAACATACCGTTGCCCGTCGTCGAAAGCCGTGAAGTCGCCGCCAAGGTAAGCCGCTTCATGCTCATGCGCCTTGCGCAGCCTCTCGGTTTCGGCTGTCCTCTCGCTGTTTTTCACGTCGCGGTTGCGCACGATGACGTACAGCACAAACATTGCAACGGCGAGCATACCCTCGACAGACTTTGCAAGCTGGCTGTCGCTTAGGGTTATAAGTACGATGAAGAAGATTATTGCTAAAAACGACGCAATCTCTGCGGCTACGAAACCACGGCTTCGCGCCTTGAGAACGTTTATTTTAGTTTGCAGGGCATCGGCCTCTTGTTGGTAATAGGCTATGAGCTGCTCTCTTGTCACCATTGTTTACTTGTTCTTTCTTTGCGACTTGCGGTTTGCTCTCTGCTCGCGGTATTTTGCTTTCTGACGGGCGGAACCGGAGCCATGAGCCCCGGTTACGTATTTTTTTTTCTTGGCTTTGGTCTTCACCTTGCCGTCATCGTTCTTCGGGCCGTTTGATGCGCCCTTGAAGTTGATGCCGTTGATGAGTATGTCCTCAAAATTATCCATATTAATGGTGGAAAAGTCTAACGTGAGTCATTGCCATCGCTATATCATACTTGTCGCATGTTTCGATGACATTGTCGTCGCGAATGCTGCCTCCTGCCTGGGCAATGTAGCGCACGCCGCTCTTATGGGCACGCTCAATGTTGTCGCCGAATGGGAAGAATGCATCAGAACCAAGGCTTACGTCAGTGTTCTTTGCAATCCATTCTTTCTGTTCGGGGCGCAGGAAAGGCTCAGGCTTCTCGGTGAAATATTGCTGCCATGCTCCATCGCTCAGCACGTCGTCGTATTCCTCTGACAAGTAAACGTTTATGCAATTGTCGCGATCGGCACGGTGTATATGCTCTTTGAATGGGAGGTTAAGAACCTTCGGGTTTTGGCGCATCCACCATTCGTCAGCCTTGCTTCCTGCCAAGCGTGTGCAGTGTATGCGGCTCTGCTGTCCGGCACCTATGCCTATTGCCTGTCCGTCTTTTACGTAGCATACGGAGTTGCTCTGTGTGTATTTCAGCGTAATGAGCGCAATCTTCAAGTCGCGCAAGGCTTCAGGCGTGAAGGTCTTGTTCTTTGTAGGAACGTCCTCAAACAGCTTTGGGTCGCTGAGGTCGATGTTGTTGCGTCCCTGCTCGAACGTGATTCCGAACACCTGTTTGTGCTCTATCGGGTCAGGAACATAGTTCGGGTCAATCTTTATCACGCAGTAAGTTCCCTTGCGTTTTGCTTTGAGTATCTCCAGTGCCTCGGGCGTATAATCAGGGGCAATCACGCCGTCGCTCACCTCTCGCTTTATCAGTCGTGCCGTTGCCTCGTCACAGGTGTCGCTCAGTGCGCAGAAGTCGCCGTAGGAGCACATGCGGTCGGCACCGCGTGCACGTGCATATGCATTGGCAAGCGGAGTCAATTCAAAGTCTATGTCGTCGACAAAGTATATTTTCTTAAGAGTGTCGCTGAGTGGCAATCCCACTGCTGCTCCGGCAGGGCTCACGTGCTTGAAGCTTGCTGCGGCGGGAAGCCCGGTGGCTGCCTTCAGCTCTTTCACGAGCTGCCAGCTGTTGAGTGCGTCGAGGAAATTGATGTAGCCTGCGCGGCCGTTGATGACTTCTACAGGAAGCTCACCGTGCTCCATGTAGATGCGGGCCGGTTTTTGGTTGGGATTGCAACCGTACTTTAGTGCGTATTCTTTCATTTGTAGTCGTGATTATAAAATCCTCTACAAAGTTAGTTCTTTTTTGTGGGAATATAGCAAAAAAGAATGGCTTTAAATGAAAAAAACAGCCATCTTTGTTAAATGGCTCTATCTTTGCAGGCTGTAGTTTCGTTTGCACAGCTAAAAAAATATTGTGCAGGTAAAATTAAATCTCGAAGAAATGCGCTTCGTCTATTTATTTATTATTAACTTTGCAGCGCGTTAGAATAATTATGAGAAAATATGAAAAGGGATTTAAAGCTGCTTTTTGAGGAGGCAGGGAAAAAGACCAAAGAGAAAGCAGAAGGACAACACAAAAAACATTCTTTTGACTTTGAGGGTTTATCGTCTCATCTTTTGAGGCATCATGTCAATCTGAGTGCTGCCTCGCTGAAGAAGCTTTGGGAGATTGTGACAGGAAAACGTAAACTGTCGCTATCGGCTAAGAACAGACTGGCTTTGTTTGCTGGTTTCCAGACGTGGAGCGACCTTGACGATGCGTTGCATGGTGATGCTGACGCTGGAACTAATTACAAATAAAAAAGGTTTGGCCGTTACGGTCAAACCTTTTTTATGTTTTTTACTCACCCTTCACAATGGTACGCTTCTCCTGAATACGGGCAGCCTTACCAGTGAGCTTGCGCAGGTAGTAAAGCTTTGCGCGACGTACTTTACCGCGCTTGTTGACCTCTATGTGGTCGATGGCGGGTGACTCAGCTGGGAAGATACGCTCTACACCTATTGTGCCTGACATCTTGCGCACGGTGAAACGCTTCTTGTCTCCGTGACCGCAAATCTTGATGACAACGCCACGGTAGAGCTGGATACGCTCCTTTGAACCCTCGATGATTTTGTAAGCTACGGTGATGGTGTCTCCTGCACGGAAAGCAGGGAGTTTCTTGCCAGTTGCAAATGCTTCTTCAGCGACTTTGATTAAATCCATTTTTACTTTTGATTATTAAAATGTTGTTTGTCGTTTCCACCCGACGTAGCATGAGGACTCGTCCCTCAACCAGCGGTCAGGCCGAAAAGCGGTGCAAAGGTACTGACTTTTAATGGAATGGGAAAACTATCCTTGAAGTTTTATCTGTTTTTTAACATTTACTTTCCTTTTGATGCCTTTTCCAGTGTCAGTTGCATCTTGCCAATATAGATTCCGCTTTTGCCGTTCTGATCGTCGGGCACAGGCTTCCCGTCAACATTGTTTATATAGCGCAGGCTTTGGAAATAGGTATGGCTGTGGCCGCCAAGCACGAGGTCGATGCCGCGTGTGCGGCTCACCATTTCCTGGTCGCCCATGCCTTGTTCCTCCCATCCAAGGTGAGAGATGCAGATGACGAGGTCGCATTTTTTCTTCTTCAGGATGTCTGCCATTTGCTGTGCCGTAGCCACCGGGTCAAGATACTCGGTCTGGCGGTAGTTGTTATGGTCGACGAGCCCGTCGAGCTCCGGCGAAAGTCCGAATACGCCAATCTTTATCCCATTGCGCTTTATGATGACATAAGGCTTTACAATCTTGTCAAGTCCGCATTCGTGGAAACGGTAGTTGGCGCAAACGATGGGGTAGTTGAGCCTCTTGAAGACGCGCGCCATGTTTTCAAGTCCAAAGTCGAACTCATGATTACCAATGGTTCCAGCATCATAGTGCATCATGTTCATAAGTCCGGCTTCCACATCGCCCTTGAACAGAGTGTAGTAAGGTGAGCCTTGTGAGAAGTCGCCGCTGTCAAAGAGTAGCAAATCTGGATTTTTCAGCCTTTCCTCTTTCAGCATCGCTATGCGTCGCAAGAAGCCTCCGCGCCCAGCCTGTAAGGTGTCGGCGAGGTGTGGTGATAACGGCATCACACAGCTGTGGGTGTCGTTGGTGTGCAGAATGGTTAGCGTCTTCTTCTGCGCATGGGCGGAAAGGCTGACACACAGCATCATTGTGCACGACAAGGCGTATAGTGTGAGTTTGGTCAGGGTAAAGGCGGAAGTAGCCTTGCGTATGTGGTTTGTTTTATTTTTAATCATGGCTTTCAATATCTATTTTCAATTTTCAACACTTATTCTCCCATCTGCACGTGTGTCGACGGCTTTGCCTTGTGCGGCGAGATGCTTGAAATAGTCTACAATAATGTAGCGCACGTTGTGGGCATCGTCGGTTGGTGAAAGTACGTTGGTCTTCGACTTGAAAGCCGTCAGCCCGTCGTTGCCTTGAGAAAGATAGTCGAGCGTGGCGACGCGGTAGCTCTTTGTCGGGTCGATGGGCTTGCCGTGGAGCAAGGCAGAGACGAGCTTGCCATCCTTAGTTATTACAAGTTTTACGCTTTGGCTTACGCCCTCGCCTCCTCTTACAGCTATTTCGCTGAATAACTGCTTCACTTTGTCACCCGTAAGCGTAAGGAAGCAGATGTGATTCTCGAAAGGTGCTACATTGAGAATATCGCCGTATGTTATTTCACCCTTAGGCAATGCTGCGCGAATACCGCCCATGTTGTAGACGCCGAAGTCTGGTTTTTCGCCAAATTCGTTGCCGCCCCATACGAGAATGTCAGACAGAAGATTGCTTAAGTCGCTCTCAGGCCTGTGGGCTGCCATTGGATGTGCAGTGCTGCCGACGACAGGCTTCATCATTGAGTCCACTTTTTGCTCGTATGGCTTTATGAAAGCTTCTGCCATGGCATCAGGCTTTGTGTCATAGCGGCTGTCTATGAGTAGACGTGAACGTGAGATTTCCGTCATTTGGTATGGTGTATGGCATGAGTCAAGAAGCAGCAGTGCGGCTGCTATCATTGGAATGTGGCGAATGCTTTTGCCAACATAGGGGCGAGGTAGGGATTTCTTCATGTAAAAGGTAGAATAAAGTTAATGTAAACCTGTGTTATGTGATTATGAGCTTCGTTGGTGATGCGTAACTGCATGATGAACGATTGGAAATTCTATTCAAAGTAGAAAGTGAGGGCTATTATCTTTGAGCGAGCTTTGTTCACCGACATGGCGTATGGCCTTAAGCTGGCGTCTCTCAGGTCTGCTGCATGGCCGGTGTCGAGGCTGTTGGTGAGGCTGTACATGAATTTCAGCTCAGGGCGGAGCTTGAAGAACGGCAGGTACAAGTCGCATCCTATGCCGGCTTCGAGAAAGACATCATAGCGTTTCAACTTTATTATGTCGTCGTTCTTGCCCGTAAGGTTGATGACGGGGTTCAATCCGCCCATTATGTATGGTCTTGCGTTTCCGTTTCGTTTTGACGCAAGTATGAAGTCCATAGCGCATGAGATGTATACTGTCTTCATTGTTTGTGAACGGGCAAGCAACGAGTCGGGTGTGCTTTCGTCCATGTTGTGAAAGGAAATGTGGCGTGTTCCGAAATACAGGGCTGGCGCAATGCGGAACGACAGGTAATCATTCATCCTTGCCTCTCCGAGAACGCCTACGTTAAAGCCCTGGTCCCATCTGTCTTGATCTGTGGTAATCATGTAAGTCTGTTGGGTGCCGTCGGCAGCAGTTATTGTCTGTGGACCAACGTTGACAAACTCCAAGTCTTGCAAGTGAGTCCCTACGAGGATGCCAAGGTGGAACGGGCGCAGGTCGGTGTAAGGCCTGTTTTCCACTGTCTGGCTGTAGGCGGCTGTAAGGCGCATGAGCAGAAGCGTAATTATGATTAATCTATACTTCATGTTTGTATAACGCAATAACATTATTTATTATTGTTCCTGTCACAATAAATGAGTATCTTTTTGTTAAAAACAACAAAAATCATTCATTATTTGTAGGTATTCCAAACAAAGTTCTTATCTTTGCAACACCAAAAAGAGGGAAGCCAGCTTGCGAGCCGTACGGCACCTTTGAGGATTATACAAAACATTATTAATTTTTAAGAGTACAAGAATTATGGCTTACGTAATTGGTAACGACTGTGTGGCATGTGGAACATGTATCGACGAATGTCCAGTAGGAGCAATCACCGCTGGCGACATCTACCACATCAACCCTGACGAGTGCACTGAGTGTGGCACTTGCGCTTCTGTTTGCCCGAATGAGGCAATCAGCCTGCCCGAATAAAGATTAACGGGTTTGAAACTTAGATAAAAAGTTAATCCCTGATTATGAGAAGTATCTCATGGTCAGGGATTTTTGTTTTATAGATAAAAAAGCATGGCATGAAAAAAGGAGACACAAGATGTGTCTCCTTTCTTCTGTCTTTATTTCTTCTCTGTAAACAGTAGAGCGCGTGCGTTGTTTTGCGGTATGATGCTTTCGGCGTAGCTGCCGTCTATATATGCTCCCGCAATTACAATCTGTATCTGCATCACCCTGCTTGTGGCGCTGTATGAGCCTACGCAGTAGTTGGCGAAATAAGCTATTTGCAGCTTGCTTTGCTTTCCTCTATAAGAGATGTTGTTATAGGTTATTGCAGTAGGTGTGATTATCCATGCTATTGGGTCTGTGCGATAATAGTTTATTGCGCAGTTGATGTTCTTTGCCGGCTGTTCCAATATGGCCCTGTACACTTCCTTGTTGTCAGTCTTTGTAGTGTCGATGGCACTGGCAATAGCCAGTGATGGTACGCTGTAGATTACCATAGTAGAGTCAGTGGCGATGTTCCATGATGCCGGCACTGTATCGTTGTTGTTGGTAACGTTTGTAGAGTTGCCTGCCTTGGTATAGACGAGTGTTCCGTTGTGCTCGCCGCGTGTCAAGCTGAAGCACGTA
>CAZZNO010000076.1:0-13963 GCA_964655685.1 uncultured Prevotella sp. | reverse complement strand
GACAAAGCGGGCGGTAAAGCCGCTTGAAGACCGAGTCTATCAGCATCAGGCCTAATATATTAAAGAACTAAGTGAATAGTTGGTCAAGAACAATGCTCTTGGCTACAATGCCACTATGGATATTGCGCTTTACACCATAAGTAGTAATCATGGTAAGTTGCAATGATTTCTTCCTTTTGACAAGTGAAGAAAAAGCCGAAAGCTTGTCACGCAGCTTTCGCTCATACTCTGCGGTAATCTCATATTCATTCTGTGAGAATTTCATCTCGCAGATGTTTATAGTAGGATCAGCCCTTTCTATCACCATGTCTACCTGCGCGCCATTAATTGAATTGTCTCTCCAAGCGTATTCAAGAGTCTCTATACCGCTTATGCCTAAAGCACTTTTTATTTGGGCAATATGCGTAAGGCATAGCAACTCAAAGGTGAGACCTGCCCATGTATAGAACTGGGGCTTGCCTTGCAACGATGCCCAATAGTGTCCTGTGGCGGTCTTGCTGTTTTGCAAGAACATAAAATAAAACAATGTGTAGAAATCAACAAGCTGGTAAATAATGCTCTCGCCGCGCTTTCCCTTGAACACGTCATAGGAACGTATGAAGCCACAATATTCGAGATTGCGTAACACCTTTGTCAATCCTCCGTTCGAGCCTATTCCCGTGTTACGTATTATCTCGTCACGCGTCATGCCGTAACCCTTCTTGCTTAATGCCTTAACTACAGCTATATAGTCATCAGAATTTTTGAACAGGGCGGCATAAATGTTGCGGAATTCATGTCTCAGCATTCCCTCTCGCCTAAATAGAAGACCGTCTATGTTTTCTGAAAGCGTTAGCCCTGGCTCCAATAAGTCAAGATAATAAGGTATTCCGCCGAACACCATATAGCAAACCGCTTCTTCATAACGTGAAAGCATAAACCCTTTCTTCAAAAGAAAAGCTTCTGACTCGCCGAGCGTGAGCGGCTGCAAAAAAATGCTACGGGTGATGCGGTTATGCAGGCCTCCATGATTATTTATCAGCTTATCCATCATCCATGATGTGGCTGAGCCGCACACTATCAATACTATATCATGCCTTGCAGAGGCCCACACATTCCAAAAATGCTCCAATGCAGCTACAAAACCTGAGCGAGGAGTGTCCATCCAAGGCAACTCGTCAAGGAATACTATCTTACGTTTGGCAGGCGAGGACTCCAACAATTGCCTAAGCAAAGCAAATGCCTCTATCCAGTCTTTCGGTGCTACACTGTCATTATGAAGCCCAGAACCAAGAAGATCTTGATAGAAAGCCTTAAGCTGATGAGACGTATTCTCGTTGGACATGCCAGCAGTCTGGAATGTCAGACAATTCTCAAAATATTCTTTTACAAGAAAAGTCTTTCCTACTCGCCGACGTCCGGTAATGGCTACAAACTCCGATTTGGTTGATTGTACCACTTCTCCCAAAAGCTTTTTCTCAGCTTGCCTGCCTATGATATTCTCTTTCATTGTTGGCTATAATTGGCTATAATTTGCCACAAAGATAACAAAATAGTCTTTCGTGGCAAAATATAATAACATAATTTACCACGAAAGGCACTTTTCACCCTTTCGTGGCAAATTATAGCAAAAGCTTCCTAACTATATCAATAGTGGAAAGAACTGCCGCCAAGGAACTCACGCAAGAGGCTCGTAGGCGGGATGTCCTTATTTGGAATTGGGCGGATGTAGTCGAGGAACTTCTTCAGGCGGTAAGCCTCTGAATATTCTTCACAGTTCTCTGGCACCTGCTCAAGCAACGGCTCTGCCTGCTGCTTTATTACGGCAAGCTCGAAAAGCATTGCCGAGTTGAACATTGTGTCGGCATTCTCTTGATAGGGGAATATCCACTTGTTCTCGCCGGCACGCACCGACGGCCATCGGTGTATGGTCTGCTGGGCGTTTACACCACGATATTTATAGTCGCGGATTATGCGGCGCAACAGGCGGTTGTCAGTCGTAGGGATATAGTTGTGGTCGTCGAGAAGAATAGTGGTCAGCGCCGAAACATAAACACGGAACTTAAGCTTTTCGGGAATGTCCGCAGTGAGCTCAGGGTTCAGAGCATGTATACCCTCCACCACAAGCACGTTGTCGGGATTCATCTTCAGCTTCTTCCCACTCGGCTTCGATACGCCATCCTGGAAATCATATTTGGGCAACTCAACCTCCTCACCATTGAAAAGAGCTGTGAACTGCTCGTTTATTAGCTTTAAGTTGAGGGCGTAGATGCTCTCATAATCATACTCGCCGTTCTCGTCCTTCGGCGTGTGATGGCGGTCAACGAAATAGTCGTCGAGTGAGATTTGCAACGGCTTGATGCCATTGGTAAGCAACTGTATACAAAGCCGCTTGCAGGTAGTGGTTTTGCCAGACGACGACGGTCCGGCGAGCAACACTAAACGTATGCCCTTGCGCGAGGCTATCTCGTCGGCAATCTCCGAAATCTTCTTTTCCTGCAAAGCCTCCGAGACATTTATAAGGCCTGTGGTAAGTCCTTTATCTACCATCTCATTGAAATCGCCTACAGTGCGAACGCCCATGATGTCCTGCCAGCGATGATGCTCCTTGAAAATGCCGAACATCTTGTCCTGATGGGTCATTTCGGGCAACACGTGCGGATTCTTATGGTCGGGAATGCGAAGCAACAAGCCATCAAAATACTTCTCAAGCCCGAAAAGGTAAATCTGAGACGTATTGGAAAGCAATGAGCCATAGAAATAGTCTACATAGTCGTCAATCTGATAATACGTAGTGTAAAGCCTGCCGTATGAGCGCAGCAGCTTCACCTTTGCCTTGTCGCCCTTTTCTTCGAACATCTTCACGGCATCCTCCGTTGGTATCTCGAAACGGCGGATTGGCAGCTTGGCATCTATGATCTCCTGCATCCGCTTGCGTATCTTCTCAACATCGTCAAGCTCTACGTTGCGCCCTATGCCAAGGTTCACATAGTAGCCGTTGCTCACGGGAATGTCTATCACCACACGGCTGCCGGGATAAATATCGTGCACCGCCTTGCAGAGGATGAAGAACAGTGTACGTGTATAGTTGCGCGAGCCCGAACCGGATGTCATGTCGAGAAACTCTACATCCTTGTTATGATAGAGGCGATAATGCATGCCCTCTACCTTATTATTTACCTTCGCACAGACTGGTCCACAGTCCATTTTGAGCCCCGACGCAAAAAAAACATCAGAAAGTGTGCTTCCTGGAGTGATGTTTAGTGTTTTTTTATTATTTTTGCAACGGATTTGTAATTGTTGTTTCGTTTCTGCCATAAGCCTTACGTATTTAGGGATTTCGGCGGTAAAGGTAGCAAAAATCGCACGACCCACAAGAACATCGCATTATAAACATAGTTAAAATATGACGATTCTTCTCTTAAAGATTGTTGGAGCCCTTGCTCTTCTCATTTACGGCATGAAGGTCATGAGCGAGGCTCTGCAAAAGTTGGCAGGTCCACAGTTGCGACACGTGCTGGGTGCCATGACAACCAACCGTTTCTCCGGAGTGCTCACCGGAATGTTCACCACCGTAGCCGTACAGTCGTCAACAGCCACAACCGTGATGACGGTTTCGTTTGTAAACGCCGGACTGCTGACCCTCGTGCAAGCCATCTCTGTTATCATGGGCGCCAACATCGGCACCACGCTCACTGCATGGATTATGTCAGCCGGCTTCTCATTCCGCATCAGTGATTTTGTGTGGCCTGTGTTCCTAATAGGTCTGCTGCTTATCTACTCAAAGAAGAATCGTTTCGTGGGCGACTTCTTGTTCGGTATCGCCTTCATGTTCCTTGCCCTTGCAACCCTTGGCGAAAGCCAGTTGCCGCCAGCAGAGCTGGAATCGCTGAAAGGCTTTTTCGCAAGTTTCGACCCCAACAGCTTTGGCACTATACTGCTGTTCCTGCTTTTTGGCACCATACTGACGTGCATCCTGCAAAGCTCTGCCGCCCTGATGGCTATCACGATGATGCTTTGTACGCAAGCAGGGCTCCCCATCTACCTCGGCATAGCCTTGGTGCTCGGTGAGAATATCGGCACCACGCTTACCGCTAACCTCGTGGCTCTCACAGCCAACACAGAAGCCCGCCGAGCCGCTTTCGGCCATTTGTTCTTTAACGTCTTCGGCGTGATATGGGTTCTGTGCATATTCAAACACTTTGTCAACTTCGCCTGTGGCTTCGTGGGATATGACCCAACAACCGACCTTCATCCGTCTGCCACAACTCTCACCTTCTCGCTCGCAGCTTTCCACACATGCTTCAACGTCTGCAACACCCTCGTGCTGCTGCCATTCGTGAAACAGGTGGCAAAGATTTGCTGCTTGGTATGGAAGCCGAAACCGAACAAGGAGGACGACGAGTTCCGTCTGCGTTACATCTCCAGCGGTATCATGAGAACACCGGAGCTCTCGGTGCTCGAAGCACAGAAAGAGATACAAAGCTTCGCCGAACGCATACAGCGTATGTTCGGCATGGTACGCGAACTGCTTGAGGAAAAAGACAAGGACAAGTTCCAGAAGATTTACGACCGTATAGTGAAATACGAAAATATATCCGACAACATGGAGATAGAGATTGCAAAATATCTCGACCAAGTGTCCAACGCACACCTCAGCGACGACACCAAAGGCAAGATACGCTCTATGCTTCGCCAGATTTCAGAACTTGAAAGCATAGGAGATGCTTGCAACAACATGGGACGCACCATCAAGCGCAAGTTCGACGGCAAGGAGGAATTCACCGAAGCACAGTATGACCACATCCACCAGATGTTCGAGCTCGTTGACGATGCCCTGACACAAATGAACGTGCTGATGCGTGGGCACAGAGAGAACCTAAATGCTACTCGCTCGTTCAACATTGAAAACGAGATAAACAACTACCGCAACCAACTGCGTTCAGAAAACCTCAACGATATAAACAACCACCAGTACGACTACGCTTCCGGCACAATGTACATGGACATTATACAGGAATGCGAAAAGCTCGGCGACTACGTTATCAACGTTGTAGAAGCGCGCATGGGCCTGAAGGCGGCAGCATAAAGCTACCGAGGAAAAGGGCGGCTTTACAAGCTGCCCTTTTTCGATAAAAGAAAGCTTATAAATACAAACCATAAGACAAATGAAGGAAAAGGACAGCACCGGCATAGCACGCAACAATCAACGGCGGCAACTGACACTATGGATAGGCGCGCTCGTCATTGGCTGCCTACTCGGACTGATTCATGCCGAATGGCTTGACCAATTGATGGCGTTCATAGCCACCGTATTCACCAGACTGTTCCAGCTTGTAGCAGTGCCTACTATAGTATTGGCAGTGATAACCACCCTTGCAAAGTTTGGCGAGCAGAAAGGCACTGGACGTATCTTCGGACATGCCGTCACCTACACGCTATTGACTACAATAGCAGCTGCCGCTGTGGGACTCGCTCTGTACAATATAATACAGCCTGGAAACCTGCCCGAATCTATGATAAGTCATGGAAACGAAGCCATCCCAAAGGACCTGGGACATGAAACTTATTATGATCATATACTCGCTGTTATCCCCAACAACATTGTCAAGCCATTTCTTGAAGGCAATGTCCTTTCGTTGCTAATCCTTGCCTTTGCAATTGGCATCGGACTTGCCAAATTACCAAAAAGCGACAACAAAGACGTTCTGATGAAAGGCATACAAGGACTGCAAGACTTGCTTTTCCTGCTCATCCGTGCGCTGATATGGGCATTGCCGCTTGGTATAATAGCCTTCTCCGCACAGCTCACGACACAAGTGTCTGCCGGCATAGCTGTAGAATCTCTCGGGAAATATATAGCTGTCATCATAGGAGGCAACTTGATACAAATGTTCATCGTCCTGCCGCTATTCCTGCTAATCCGCGGCTTAAACCCAATTCATGTTTTCGCACGCATGTCACCGGCTGTTCTCATGGCATTTTTCACGAAAAGTTCAGCAGCAACCCTGCCCGTCACCATGTCAACAGCAGAAACTCGACTTGGAGTTTCACAAAAGGTGTCACGCTTCGTATTGCCTATCTGCACTACCATAAACATGAACGGATGCGCCGCTTTCATTCTCGTGACATCGCTTTTCGTGATGCAAAACGGTGGAGCAACATTGTCACTGCCCACAATGATAATGTGGCTGTTCATTGCTGTCATTGCCGCCATCGGCAACGCAGGAGTGCCTATGGGCTGCTATTTTCTCACGCTATCTCTTATGACCGGTACAGGTGCACCCATAGGCATAATGGGCATCATTCTTCCTGCTTACACCATATTCGACATGATTGAGACTGCTGAAAATGTCTGGTCTGACTCTTGCGTATGCGCTATGACCGACCGGGACATGAAATAAAAGGTATATACTGGTATCATAAAGATAAACTCTTGCAGAAGTTCAAGTCTTTTTCAGAGGAAGACCTCAAGGAAGCACTGATTGCATTGAAAGAGAAAAAGACAGAACGGTTGGAAAATGACTTGATATGAAAATAGTAAAAAAGTAAACTTTATTATCCTTGACAAAATTGTCAATGTCTGTAAAAAACTACACACACTAGACCATGTGTGCCTCTCATACATTTGTGCTATATCACATACTAATAAAGAAGACTACCGATGCTATCATACAAGACAATTGAACCCCACACTTTGGAACTCCTAAGGGGTATAATGAAAGAGCCTTTGTTTGCCATAACTTGATACTTGGTGATAGAAAACTTAAAAAGGCGTAAATGGCTAACAAAAATTTGTTCAGATTAAAACGAAAAAAGGAGTTAGCATTTGCTAACTCCTTGATTCTTAGGCGCTCCAGGATGGGCTTGAACCAACGACCCCCTGATTAACAGTCAGGTGCTCTAACCAACTGAGCTACTGAAGCAATATGCTCTCCATTGCTGAATTGCGAGTGCAAAGGTAAGCACTTTCCTGGAACTAACCAAATGTTTTCCACGTTTTTTTAATAAAAACCCTCAAAAAAAACATTTTCCTTGCCTTTTAGCCATGTTCACATCTTTTTTATTAGTATCTTTGCACGTGAAAAGCAACAAGATGATGAAGAAAGTTCTCTTATCAGTGATATGCCTTGTGGCAGCACTCACTGCCAGTGCCCAAACCGACGGCACGAAGGCTGCTAACAGCGACAGCCATTACTTCAAGGTAGCAAAAAACCTCGACGTGTTCAACACGATATACAAGAACCTCGACATGATGTATGTCGACACGCTTGACGCCGACGAAGTGGTTGGCACAGGCATTAACGCCATGCTAAAAAGCCTCGACCCCTACACCGAGTATTATCCGCAGGATAAGAGCCAGGACGTGAAGATGATGCTCACAGGCAAGTATGCCGGCATAGGCTCGCTCATACGCTACAATTACAAGCTCGGACGTGTATGCATCGACGAGCCATACGAGCACATGCCTGCTGCCGAGGCAGGGCTGAAGATGGGCGACATAATACTGTCCATCGACGGCGAGGATATGACCAACAAGGACAACAACTATGTGAGCGAGCACCTGCGTGGAGACGTGGGCACCACGTTTGAACTGAAGATACACCGTCCATCAACCGGCAAGGACATGCGGTTCAAGATTACACGGCAGGCAATACAGCTTCCTGCAGTCACCTACTATGGCTTGCAGCCCAACGGCTTCGGCTACCTGAATCTCAACTCGTTTACCGAAAATTGTGGCAAAACCGTACGCAACGCCATAATAGAGATGAAGCAGAAAGGCATGAAGGGGCTCGTGTTCGACCTGCGCGGCAACGGCGGAGGCTCAGAGTATGAGGCTGTGAACATTGTCAACTGCTTCGTGCCTAAAGGAAAGCTCGTGGTAAGCAATCGTGGGAAACTGAAACGCGCCAACCACGACTACTACACACAGGTGGAACCCGTTGACACCGTTATGCCCGTAGTGGTGCTGGTGAATGGCAACTCTGCCTCAGCATCTGAGATAACAAGCGGCTCGCTGCAAGACTTCGACCGTGCCGTGATAATGGGCACCAAGACCTATGGCAAAGGACTGGTGCAGACCGTACTCAACCTACCGTACAACGGCCAGATGAAGCTCACGACAAACAAATATTACATCCCCTCTGGACGATGCATACAAAAGCTCAACTATAAACACACAGCCGACGGTGCCGCAACCGAAGTCGCCGACTCGCTTCGCCACATCTTCCACACTGCCAACGGGCGCACCGTGAAAGACGGCGGAGGCATCATGCCTGACGTAGAGGTGGTGCCCGACTCGCTGCCAAACATCACCTATTATCTTGCCGGCATGCGCGACAGCGACGAGCTTGTGAACACTTTCGAGCTTGAATACATCGCAAACCACCCAACGATAGCAAGCCCAGCCGAGTTTGAACTCACCGACTCCGACTTTGAACATTTCAAGCAAATGGTTCTTGCAAGCCATTTCAAATACGATGCCATGAGCGGCAAACAGCTCGACGAACTGGAGAAGCTGGCAAAGTTTGAGGGCTACTACGACGAGGCAAAGGCTGAATTCGATGCCCTGCGTGCCAAGCTGAAGCACAACCTCGCCCACGACCTTGAATACAACAAGGAAAGCATAAAGCGCATGTTGGAGCAGGACATCGTGACCGCTTATTATTTCCAAAGCGGAGCCGTGCAAAACACCCTACGCCACGACAAACAGGTGAAGGCGGCGTTCAGCCTGCTTGAAGACACTGAAAGATACAATAAATTGCTAAAGCCATAATATCTTTACTAAGCGCGCCTCCACCAAAGGCAAAAGCTTGCCGGAAATAGGAGGCGCGCCGAATGGAAGACACATAAAAACAAGACACCCTGAAAACCTAAAAAACAAGCCAAAGACATGAAAGCAAAACTTATCACCCTTTTGACGACAATTGCCGTGCCCGCCATAGCCTGTGCCCAACAGCTGCTGCCACAGCCCAAGCAAGCCACCTTCGGCAAGGGCTTCTGCGAAAACGCCACTGTAGTCTATCATAATAACGTAGGCAAGGAACATGGCAAGGAGTTTTACTCCCTGCACATCACCCCAGACACCATAGCCATCTCGTTCAACGACTCCACCGGCCTTTTCTACGCCCGCCAAACCCTCGACCAACTGCGTCACGGCAAGCGGCTGCCTGTTTGCGACATTGCCGACTGGCCCACCTACGAATGGCGCGGTTGCATGATTGATGTGTCACGCCACTTCTTCCCCGTCAGCTTCCTGAAGAAACAGGTAGACATTCTCTCGCGCTATAAGATAAACCGACTACATCTCCACCTCACCGACGCTGGCGGATGGCGAATGCCTATAGACAAATATCCCAAACTCACGAGCCGTGCCGCATGGCGCACCGAGTCCGACTGGAACAAATGGTGGATTGGTGGCGACCGCCGGTACCTCGACGAAGGAACACCTGGAGCCTACGGCGGCCATTACACTAAAGACGAACTGAGAGACCTCGTTGCCTACGCCGCACAGCGAGGCATCACGATAGTGCCCGAAATAGAAATGCCAGGCCACAGTGAGGAAGTGACCGAGGCATATCCCGAACTGAAATGCGAAGGCAACAGCGGAGCGCAGGGCGACGTATGCCCGTCGGCTGAAGCCACCTACGCCTTCTTCCATAACGTGCTCGATGAGCTGATGGACGTGTTTCCTTCGCCGTGGATACACATTGGAGGCGACGAAGCAGGCAAGGACCATTGGAAACAATGCCCGCGCTGCAAAGCAAAGGCGCGATTGTTGGGACTGCGCAACGTTGCCGACCTGCAAGGCTATCTCATACAGCGCATGGCAGCATACATGAAGCTGCAAGGGCGGCAAATCATAGGCTGGGATGAGGTTCTCGACGACAGCCTGCCTGCCCATGCACCATCGCTCGGCAGCAACGTGAACGTCATGGTGTGGCGTGACCACAGCGCCGCAAGCCGTGCCATGCGCCGCGCCCACAACGTCATCCTCACCCCGGGTGAATATTATCTCGACCGTTATCAGGACGCACCACCCTCGCTGCCATACGCCGGTGGCAGCTACATGCCCCTCAAGCAGATATGGGCACGCGTCAACCCACAGTCCTTTACCGATGCCTCAGCCGCAGGCAGTGTACTCGGCGTGCAGGGCAACCTGTGGACTGAATACATTGCCACACCCGACTATGCTGAATTCATGCTATACCCACGCATGCTCGCCATTGCAGATGCTGCGTGGGACGGACACAGCCGCACCTACGAACAGCTGCGCCAAGCCATTTTTGCTCAATACCCGTGGCTCGAAGCACACGGCGTGAACGCCTTCGACTTGCGCCACGAGCAGGGTGACAGGCGCGAAGCCACCACAACAGTGCATCATAAGGCATTCGGCGCAAAGGTCACGTACAACAGCCCTTGGTCGCCCTATTATCCGGGAAAGAAGGAAGCCACACTCACCGACGGCCTCGGCGGCGGATGGTCCTACGGCGACGGCTCATGGCAAGGCTTCATATCGTCTGCCGACACCACACGTGCGCCATTCGACATTACCATAGACCTCGGCACCGTGAAAAAGTTCTCCACCATCAGCCTCGACTTCCTGCAAAGCGAGCCTGCATGGATATACTATCCGGCAACAGTGGAAATATCCACCTCGGAGGACGGTAGCCGTTTCAACACCATCTACAAACAGCAATTCCAGCCATCGCACACAAGTTCCTTTGCCCTGCGCACCGTGATGGCAAAAAAAAGCGGCAAAGCCCGATACATACGCATCAAGGCACTGCCGCCTAAAAGAGGGCAATGGCTTTTCACCGACGAGGTCAGGGTAAAGTGAGGAAGCCCTCACGCCTGCCAATTATGAATATCCGCCCAAATGAGCTTGAAAGCTCATTTGGGCGGATATTCATATTACTAATTTGAAATTACTTGTCAATATTCACGATAGTATATTTCTTTGAGCCGAGACCAATCTTCTCAGCCCAGTCAATGGTATGCGTGCCGTGCTGCTTGTCTATGCGCTTCAGCAGATCGGTGGGGTCGTTCTTTGCCGTCACCTTCTGTTGGTTTATGATGTCAACGCACGCCTGGTCAAGAGCCACAGGGTCGGTAGAGGCAAGAATGCCATAGTCTTCCAGCTTCACAGGGGCAGGGTGGTCAACGCAGTCGCAGTCTATCGACATATTGTTCATCACCGATATGAAGATTATGCCGTTCTCCTTCTTGAAGTAGTCCACCACAGCCTGCGCGGCAGCCGCCATGCTCTCCAGGAAACCGTCCTGGTCACCAATATATTCAGGTGTCCACAGCTTACCCATGTCCAGCTTCTCCATCTTTCCGGCAGAGTGAATGTAAGCCTTGCCGTTCTGGCTGGCGCAACCAATAGAGAGATTCTTCAGTGCACCGCCGTAGCCGCCCATCGGGTGACCCTTGAAGTGGTTGAGGGCAATCATGAAGTCGTAGTTGGCAAGGTGGCCGCCCACGATGTCATAGTTCAGATGCTTATGGTCACGCACGGGAATGCGAATCTCGTCATACTCGTCCATGATGTCCACAGGGAAATACTTCGTAAAACCGTGCCTCTCTATCACCTTCCAGTGGTTTGCAGTGTTGTTGCGCACGTCGTTAGGATCACCACCGTAGGCGGTATTGTTCTCCACGATAGTTCCGTCTACATCATAGACAAGGTCTTTGATGAGCTCAGGCTTAAGATAGTTTGGATTTGAACCTTCACCGGTACTGATTTTGACAGCCACGCGACCTTTCGCAGGTACGCCCAGAGCCTTGTAAATCTTCACAAGTGCCTCAGGCGTAATCTGACGCGTCAGGTACACCTTAGCCTGAGCAAAGCTCGACATGGCAGCAAACATCAAAACCAATGATAACAACAGTTTTTTCATAGTGTTACAAGTTTAATGATTTATCGTTGCGTTAGAAACAGTGCAAAGTTACGAAAAAAAACAATAACAATACATCATGTTGAATGTTTTTTAGCAATCCTCATTCCGCCAGTGAACAGAAAAAGCTGCTTCCGGCATAAAGCACACACAAGAAAAAGGTGTATCAAAAGTCCCCATAAAAGGAAACTGTGTTGATACACCCTATTTCTTAATCTTATGCTATTTTGAAAATAAAGCGGTAGGAGGTGGCAGTCCGATTAGAAACTAATGTCCACGCCACCCATGAACGTGGCACGCGGCATTGGGAAGCCGGCGTTTATCTCATACTTCTGGGCAAGCAGGTTGTCGCCCTTAACCCATATACCGATATTTTTAAGAATCTGGCAGTTGACAGTAGCGTGAAGTAAGGTAGCGTTCTCCTTTGTGCCCTTGCCCGACACGTCGGTGAACAATCCGGCAAGCTGCTGCAAGCCACCGGTAATCATCCACATACCACTGTGCCATGTTGCGCCGAGATAACCTTTGTATTCGGGCGCTGCAAGCACATGGTGCACCATGTGCAGCACCGAGTGGTTGGTGGTGAGCGTCAAGTGAGGGTTCACGTGCCATGTAGCCTCAAGCTCAGCGCCGCTGTTCTCAATCTTGCCGGTGTTTACGTTGCGCGGGCGACCGTCCACACGCACTGTCTGAATCATGTTGTCACCATTAATATAGAAAAGATTCAGCCCATAGCTGAAGCCACGCAGGCTGTGTCTCCACGACAGTTCATAGTTCATCAGGCTCTCAGGCTTAAGGTCTGTGTTCGATGGTGGATAGAGATAAAGCTCGCGCATCGTCGGGTTGCGGAAACCCTTGCTGACCATCATCTTCAGCGCGCCACTCTCCATCGGGCGAAACACTATGCCACCCTGCGGAACCCACTCGTTGCCCGTAATGCTGTGGTGGTCAAGGCGCACGCCTGCATCCAGCGTCAGCCATGAAGCCACGTCCTGGCGGAAGTCCACATATCCGGCAACCTCATTGCGGTGGCTGTGGCCGCTCTGTTTGTTAGGAGTATCGAGCACCTCGCCCGTAGCAATAGACGTATAATAAGCCCTGCCGTAGATGTGCTGATAGTCAACACCCACAGTCAGGCGGTTGCCTTGGAAAAGCCGTGCGCTCTGGTACCAGCTCACGCCCACGAGAGCGTCCTTAGAGCGGAAGTAGCGCGTCTGCGGCTCGGCAGCATTGCTCGAGCCGTCGTTTATCTTGTGGCGGCCGAAGTTGTCATACACACTTAGCCTGCCGTTAGTCCATCCATAGTTGTTGTCAATGCCAAGCGAAGCCACGCCGCGCGTAATCCATTGTCGTGCGCCATAGAGCGGACTGTTCACCGTGCCGGGGTTAGAAGCATTGAAATGAGTGAGGTCAGCATCGAGCCAAGCATTCCAATGCTGGTTGATGTCATAGCCCAGCTTCACGTAGCCCCCATATTGCTCAAAACCCATGTCAGGTCGCTGGTTGTCGCTGCGCCCATATTGAGCCGCAACCGTAGAAGTAAAGCGGCCGGCGCGCACTTGGTTGCTCAGCTCGCCCTGGAACGTGCCCCACGAACCGGCACCAAGGCTCACGTCCGTGCGAACGCCATCCTCATGCATGCCGCGCGTAACTATGTTTATCACGCCGCCCATAGCATTGGAGCCATAAAGCATCGAAGCAGGACCACGCAACACCTCCACGCGGTCAGCCATCATCGTCTGGTAACTGTCGGCAATAGGATGTCCGTAGATGCCGGCATACTGCGGATGCCCGTCTATGAGCACCATCATCTGCCCCGAGCCAGCACTTATGCCCCTCAGGCTCAAGCCTCCGGCGGCATTAGTGCTCACACCATAGCCCATCATGCCGCGCGAGGTCAGCATAAGCCCCGGCACCTGCTCCATGAGCGTTGGCAGAACATTGACGCGGTGATTCTCCGTCAACTGCGGCCGTCCAACAACGTCCACGGTAAACGGCAAATGCCGCACGTCAGTCACTGTGCGCGTGCCCGTAACCACGACATCGCGCAAATCGTAAGAAGCAGTGTCCACTGGCGTGGCACC
>CAZZNO010000075.1:0-13972 GCA_964655685.1 uncultured Prevotella sp. | reverse complement strand
AAAATCCCTTGGCCAGAAATGGCTGTACGGGTTCGAGTCCCGTTCGCGGCACTTTGGGAGAAATCTTTTTAATATTATAATATTACTATGCGTAACCATTTATTCCTTTCCTTATCAGCATGCTCTCTGCTGGTTTTAGCATCATGCTCTAAGATGGGACCTTTGTCTGCCGACAATTTTACGGTAGACCCAAATCCCCTTGAGACAGTAGGCGGTCAAGTACCTGCAACAATCGACGGAAACTTCCCTGTAAAGTACATGAAGAAGAAGGCCGTGGTGACAGTGACACCAGAGCTGCGCTCTGCAAACGGCACAGTAACCAAAGGTCAAAGCGCTACATTCCAAGGCGAAAAGGTACAGGGCAACAACCAGACTATCTCGTATAAGCTTGGCGGTCGCTACACCATGAAGGCTTCTTTCCCATACACCGACGACATGGAGCAGAGCCAGATGTACCTGACTTTCTATGCTCGCAAGGGCAACAAGACATATAACGTGCCGGCAGTGAAGGTTGCCGACGGCGTTATCGCCACATCCGAACTTTACAAGCGCACTATGGACAACGCCGGCGCATGCATTGCACCAGACAGCTTCCAGCGCATTAAGGCACAGAAGCAAGAGGCTAACATCAAGTTCCTCATCAATCAGGCAAACCTCCGCAAGAGCGAGCTGAAGAACAACTCTGTGTCTGAGTTCGTAAACATGCTGAAGAAAATCAACGCCGACCGCGAGGGCTTGAACCTGAAGAACGTGGAGGTTGCTGCTTATGCATCTCCTGATGGCGGCTATGATTTCAACAATAAGCTTTCTCAGAAGCGTGAGAATGTTACTACCGGTTATGTAAACCAGCAGCTGAAGGCTGCCAAGCTTGCCGATGCCGATGTTGACGCTCACTATACAGCACAGGACTGGGACGGCTTCAAGCAGCTCGTTCAGGCAAGCAACATCCAGGACAAGGATGTGATACTGCGCGTTCTTGAGATGTACAAGGATCCCGAGGAGCGCGAGCGCCAGATTAAGAACATGAGCGAGGGCTTCCGCGAGCTCGCTACAGGCATCCTGCCTGAGCTCCGCCGCAGCCGTCTCATCATCAACTATGAGACCGTGGGCCGCAGCGACGAGCAAATCAAGCAGCAGTATGAGAGTGATGCTACCAAGCTCTCTCCAGAGGAGATTCTCTATGCTGCAAGCATCGAGAACAACCCACAGAAGAAGGCTGAGATTTACCAGAAGGCAACTGAGGTTTACGATAAGGACTATCGTGCTTACAACAACCTCGCCGCTCTTGCTTTCAACCGTGGCGACATGAACGCTGCAAAGCAGTATATCGCAGAGGCTCAGAAGCTGGGCAACGCACCTGAAGCTTATGCTAACCTCGCCCTCATCAACCTGAAGAACGGTAACACCAGCGCTGCTGAAAACTGCCTCGCAAAGGCTACCGATGCCAACGGACTGAGCGAGGTGCTCGGCAACCTGAATATCGCAAAGGGCAACTATGCACAGGCTGTGCAGAACTTCGGTGAGTCTGCATCAAACAGCGCAGCTCTGGCACAGATATTGAGCAAGGACTACGCTACGGCTCTCGCTACGCTCAACAGTGTGAAGAATCCTGACGGAATGACCGAATACCTGAAGGCTATCGCCAACGCACGCCAGGGCAAGAACAGCGCAGCCAAGACTGCTCTGAACAAGGCTCTTCAACTTGACTCCAAGCTCAAGGCTTATGCCGACAAGGACATCGAGCTGAAGAACGTGAAGTAAAACGCTTCGAAAACAATACAACAGATAACTGTGAGGGAGCCAAAGAGCCACAAAAGACGGCTCTTTGGCTCCCTTTCTCTTTATACAATCAAGTTTCCATGAAGTCAATTGCATACATATTGTCCATCTTAACTACTGTTTTCCTTGTGTCATGCGGCGAAGACAGCAAGCACTTCAAGATAGAAGGGCGGCTGCTACAAATGAACCAAGGCGAGTTTTACGTCTACAGCACAGAAGGAAGCATACAAGGCATTGACACAATAAAGGTACAAGGTGGACGCTTCGCATACGAGGCACCATGCGAACGCCCTACTACGCTGACGCTTGTCTTTCCAAACTTCTCGGAGATACCTATATTTGCAGAACCGGGCAAGACAGTGAAGATAAACGGTGACGCGTCACACCTCAAGAAACTTGAAATAAAAGGCACCAAGACCAACGAGCTCATGTCTTCGTTCAGGGGACAGATAGCCAATGCCTCACCACCAGAGGTTAAACGCTACGCCGCAAACTTCATTGCCGACCATCCGCAATCACCGGTATGCCTTTGGATCGTCAGGGAATACTTCATAGACACGCCCACTCCCGACTATAAAGAGGCCACAAGACTAATAAAGCTTATGGCGGCGCAAAGAAAAGACAACGGACAACTGCTGGCGCTTTCAAAAACAATATCCTCACTAAGAGACTGCTCGGTAGGCAACAGGCTGCCTTCCTTCACCACATACGATACCGACGGCAATGCCGTTACATCGGCAAGCCTGTCGTCAGGAACTGCCGTGATATGTGTTTGGGCTTCGTGGAACTACACCAGCACCGACATGCTTCGCCAACTGAAAAACGCTCTTCTGGAAAAGAAAAACGTAAAGGTTATTACCATATCCGTGGACGCAAGCAAGGTAGACTGCAACAACTACAAGAAGATGAACCAGATAGACTGGCCCGTGGTTTGCACCGGAGATATGTTCGAAACCAATGTCCTTAAGCAGCTCGGAATGTTAGCCGTGCCAGACAACATGGTTGTGAAGGACGGAAAAATTATTGCCCGTGACCTGTCAGCAAACGACTTGGCTAACAAAGTGAAATAGCCTCTGCACTTGCCACAAAACATCAAACATAATACCTCAATTTATCAAGAAACAATGCTCGTCAAAACCTACAGCGCGGCTGTCAACGGCCTCAACGTCACAACCGTGACAGTGGAGGTAAGCATCTCAAAAGGCATAGTGTACCGCCTTACCGGACTTGGTGACGAGGCCGTGCGCGAGGGGCGCGACCGTATCGTAGCCGCCATGCAAAACAACGGACTCTGCTTTCCTCATGCCGACATAACCGTAAACCTTGCCCCTGCCGACCTTAAGAAGGAGGGCAGCGGCTTCGACCTGCCGCTTGCCATAGGCATCCTCGCCGCCGACGGACAGATAAACGCCGACGCGCTGAGCCAATACATGATGGTGGGTGAGCTTGGGCTCGACGGGAAGCTGCAACCAGTGAAGGGCGTGCTGCCAATAGCTATCAAAGCCCGTGCAGAACACTATAAAGGACTTATAGTGCCCAAACAAAACGTGAGGGAAGCCGCCATCGTAAACAAGCTTGAAGTTTACGGCATGGACAACATGCTTGATGTTATCAGCTTGCTTACTGGACAAAAGCATTTTGAGCCAACGGTAGTTGACACACGCAAGGAGTTTTATGAGCACCAGTACGCGTTTGACCTCGACTTCTCCGACGTGCGCGGACAGGAAAACGTGAAACGGGCATTGGAAGTGGCGGCGGCAGGCGGTCACAACATCATAATGATAGGGCCTCCAGGCTCAGGCAAAAGCATGATGGCAAAGCGGTTGCCGTCGATACTGCCACCCCTCACGCTTGCCGAAAGCTTGGAGACTACGCAGATACACTCAGTGGCGGGTACACTTACCAAAGGCTCGTCACTCATATCGCAACGCCCGTTCCGTGCGCCACACCACACCATTTCCGAAGTGGCTCTCGTAGGCGGAGGCAACAATCCCATGCCCGGTGAGATTTCGCTTGCGCACAACGGAGTGCTGTTTTGCGACGAGCTTCCAGAGTTTAACAAGCACACCTTGGAGGTGTTGCGCCAGCCGTTGGAAGACAGGCAGATAACTATCAGCCGCGCAAAATACACGGTCACCTACCCTGCTTCTTTCATGTTCGTGGCATCAATGAATCCTTGCCCATGCGGCTACTATGGCGACCCGACGCACCATTGCGTCTGCTCACCAGGACAAATACAACGCTACTTGAACAAGATTTCGGGGCCTTTGCTTGACCGAATCGACATACAATGCGAGATTGCCGCCATACCTTTCAAGGAACTAAGCAAGGCGCAGCCAGGCGAGCCGTCGGCAAAGATACGTGAGCGTGTCATTGCTGCGCGTGCCATACAGACCGAGCGATACAAGGACGTGAAGGGTGTGCACTGCAATGCACAGATGTCTGAACGCATGATACACCAGTTTGCCGAACCCGACGGCACCGGGCTGGAACTCCTTCGCCAGGCAATGGAAAAGCTAAGCCTTTCGGCACGTGCCTACAGCCGCATACTGAAGGTGGCACGAACCATCGCCGACCTTGCCGCTTCAGAAAAAGTGCTTCCGCAGCACATTGCCGAGGCTATTGGCTACCGACAGCTTGACCGTGGCGACTGGGCAGAACGAGGGCTGTAAACCAACGGATTTTTGTCTAAATCTGTTAGGAAGTCCACACGTAATTGGCGCAATCTTTATATTTTTGAGAGATTGCGCCAAAAATAATGTTTATATGATAAGAATATCAAACACGGTATTCGTCTGTTGTCAAGCCTGTTAGCTTTTTGAAAATATCACGAAACTCAGCAACGTTGGCATAGCCCAGCGTAAGCGACACCTTTGCATCGCTGTCCTTGCCGCCTATAATGAGTTTTTTGGCAAGCTCTACCCTACGCAGCTGCGCATAGTCTGCAACCGACTTGCCAGTCTCATTGCGCACAAGGTCAGCAAGATAAGCTGCCGACATATCCATCTGCGAGGTGAAGCGGCAAGCTCCGCAAGGCATCCCGGTACGGCGTACGCGCCCACTCGTAAGATAACTGTCAACGATTTCAGCAAAGCGCTTGAACTCGGCAGGTTCGGCATCATGGCGCATGATGAACTGGCGATGGTAGAAACGCACGCAGTAATTCAGCAGCAACTCTATATTGTTAGACAATATCGTGGCACTGTATTCGTCGATACCACGACGAAGCTCATTCACAATGTCAGTCAATACACGGTTTATGTCGCGCAACTCAGCCGCCGACACATGCAAAGCCTCATCCTTGCGGTATTTGAAAAACGTATAGCTGCCAATGCTCCGTCCGAGCGAAGTGCCCACGAGAAGGCTTGGGTGAAAGAGAAGAATATGACCTTTGCAAGAGCACTTTTCGCCATGACGAATGTCCACCACCTTGGTGGGAGTGTTGAAAAGCAGGGTGCCGGCAGTGAAATCGCAAGAGCGCAAGCCATAGTCTATGCTGTCGCAAGCGCCTCCACGGCCTTCGCCATCCTCCATTACCACAACGCAATAGCTGTCCGGGCACACCTGCATTTGATTGCAAGGCGCGCTCAAGTCGATGACGCTTGCCAAAGGGTGAAGCGTCTTCTCGGCAAACAATTTATTGCATTGCGTTATGCTTTCCATACTCTCGTTTTAAGAAATCTACTTTATGAATTTACAAACTGCTGTCTGTATGCACTTGGGGTGACGCCAGTACCGCGCTTGAAATAACGGTTAAAATGCTGGCTATACTGGAAACCGAGGTTGAAGGCAATCTCATTGACCGTCTTCTCGGTACTGGCAAGTTCCTCTTTTGCAAGGTCCAATATTTTGTTCTGTATGTGTTCCTGCGGCGTAAGTCCGGTTTCTTTCTTCACCATGTCGCCAAAATAGTTGGGCGAGAGGAAACAGTTTTCGGCAAAATACTTCACCGTCGGCATGCCTTTCAACATGGCGTTGTTGCCTTCGAAATACTTGTCAAGCAATTCTTCGAAGCGTTGCAGCACACTCTTGTTAGCCACCTTGCGCGTTATGAACTGGCGGTCGTAGAAGCGCATGCAATAGTCGAGCAGCAGCTCTATGTTGCGGCAAATGATTTTACGGCTATGGCTGTCAGTGGGGCGAGAAATCTCCTGGTCAATCTTTGCGAGGCTGTCCTTGAACAGAGCCTTTTCGTCGTCGCTGAGATGCAAAGCCTCACGCGAAGAATAGCTGAAGAAGCTGTACTGCTTGATATCCTTGCCGAGCGACGTGCCACGTATAAGGTCGGGGTGAAAGAGAAGACCCAAAGCCATAGGCTTGTAATCGGGCGAAGGATTGAAGCTGACCACCTGTCCTGGTGCAAAACTCGTCACCGTGCCCTCTTGATAGTCGTATGGCATACGGCCGTAGGTCATATCGCCACAATAAGTCTGCTTCAGCCACAACGCATAAACACCATATTCAAATGTGTGCGGAGTGTGAACCACGGCTGGGTTTACCTTAGAAAAGTCGACCACAGCCACAAGCGGGTGTTTAGTCTCAAAGCCCACCAGGCGGTTGTAGGTGTCGACAGAGTCAATCTTCAAAATATTCTTCTCTTCCATAATATTATGCTTTTATACGGTAGTGTCGCTATATCGTAACCGCTGCAAAGTTACTAATAATTATCGTTAGGAATATTATCTTATTTACTGATTTCTGCAACAATATTACCTTAAAACAGGCTATTTGAGAAACTGTTTCTTATTTACGGCGCATGAGACTCTTATATACGACGCACGTAACTCTTACATACGGCGCACGTGACTACCACACACGGCGTGCGTGACTGCCACATACGGCGCACGTGACTACCACATACGGCGCACGTGACTACCACATACGGCGTGTGTGTATAGTCAATCGAGTAGCAAGTTAGGGTGCAGCTTGATTTGGGGGTAAAATGGCAAAGTTTGTTTCTCTTTTTCATTTTATTTTCCTAACTTTGCAACAACGAAAAAGAATTATCCAATGGATGCCCTCACATATCTTGAAGAAAAATGCCACTTGAAGCGAAACGTGCTGACGGGTGCTATTCTATATGCGCCGACAGGCACAGCAAGCAATGATGACTATAGGCCTTTATCGAAGGAAGGCATAAACACCATCATACTGCAAGGCACAAGCGACGGTGTGGCGATTGATGAAAAGACTATAGACAGGTATGTTCATTCCACCCTTATAGAGCAATGGAACCCGGCAAAAGAATGGCTTGAGTCATTGCCAGAATGGGACGGCGTAGACCACGTCTTCGAGCTTTCACAGCGCATAGTGACAAGCAATATCGACTGGGGCAGCCTTTTCCACAAGTGGATGGTGCAGATGGCGGCACGCTGGATGGGGCACGACGTACAACAACGCGACATCATTGTGCCGGTGCTCGTAGGGCAGTGGGGCTATGGCAAGACTTCGTTCTGCAACCTCATACTCCCCCCTACCCTACGCCGATACTACACCGACCAAGTGCACCTGAAAAGCTCTGCCGACGTGTATGAGCTTATCACCACCAATCTGTTGGTAAATATTGATGAGTTTTATCAGGACAATAGCGAGCAACAGCCTCTGGTGCGCTATCTTTTCTCGCGTTCCACTCCCGTTTTCCGCCGCCCTTATGGCACGACGGAAGAACCACGTGGCAAATATGCCGCATTCATAGCCACTACGGGCAACCTGCACCCCATGACCGATGCCGCCGGAGCCGCAAGGCTTGTGTGCGTGGAGGTTGGTCATAGCATTGACTTGAAAACGCCCATCCCCTACGAACAGCTCTACGCCCAGCTGATGGCTGACTTGAAAAAAGGCGTTTCATACACTCTGACTGATATAGAGCGAGAAGGCATGGCTGTGCAAAACTCACCATTCGAGGAAGCTGACAATCTTGTGAAAATGGTGCGCCTGCTTTATGCCAATCCGCCTAAAGGCAAATCTACCAAGGCTATCACTCTTGACAATGTCATAGACCGTCTGATGAAGGAATATCCTTACTGGACACCAGGCGAACACGTCAACCAAGACGTTGGCTTCGCCCTTCAGGAAGCCGGCTTCAAGCGTAGCCGCATTCACGGACGCTCATGCTACCGCATTGTGCCGCGTGACCCCCGCCGCTTCGACTTTACAGACGAGGCACCGGAGAAAAAGAAAGAAGACGACATTGCAGACAACCCATTGGCACGTGCATTGCTTGCAGGATTGGGCGGATTAAAGAAATAAAGTAGGATGCGGCACCTGTGTCGGTCAGCTGTTGACGTTACCATAATGCGGTGACGGACACCCACAAGAGCCGCAACCTGCAAAAGAATATAAAAGAAAGATTACACAATAATGGCTAAAGATAAAGACAATGCCCTCACTCCAATGATGCGGCAGTTCTTCTCCATGAAGGCGAAGCACCCTGACGCATTGATGCTGTTTCGCTGTGGCGACTTTTATGAAACCTACTGCGAAGACGCCATTGAAGCAGCACGGATTCTCGGCATAACGCTCACGCGACGCAATAACGGCGCATCGGCAGGAGCCGAGATGGCAGGCTTTCCCCACCACGCCCTCGACACGTATCTGCCAAAACTGATACGAGCCGGAAAACGTGTGGCTATTTGTGACCAACTGGAAGACCCTAAGAAGAAACGAGCCATGATAAAAGGCAAGAAGGGGCTGACGGAGATGGACAAGATGGTGAAGCGCGGCATAACGGAGCTCGTCACACCCGGCGTGGCTATGAGCGACAACGTGCTTAACTATAAGGAAAACAACTTTCTTGCTGCCGTACACTTTGGAAAAACCGCTTGCGGCATAAGCTTCCTTGACATCTCTACCGGCGAATTTCTTACCGGGCAGGGCACTTTCGACTATGTGGAAAAGCTGCTTGGCAACTTCGCGCCAAAAGAAGTGCTATACGACAAGACGCGCAAGAAGGAGTTTGAGCAACACTTTGGCACCAAGCTCTGCGTTTTCGAGCTTGACGACTGGGTGTTTACAGAGCAAAACGCACGGCAAAAACTATTAAAGCATTTCGGGACAAAGTCGCTGAAGGGCTTTGGCGTGGAGCACTTGAAGGACGGCATAATTGCCTCTGGTGCCATAATGCAATATCTTGAGCTTACACAGCACACGAACATTAACCACATAACGTCGCTGAAGCGGCTGGAGGAAGAAAAGTACGTGAGGCTGGACAAATTCACCATCCGTTCACTCGAGCTTTTGCAACCAATGCAGGAAGACGGCAAGTCGCTGCTTGACATCATCGACCGCACAATCACTCCTATGGGCGGACGCTTGCTCAGGCGTTGGATTGTCTTCCCCCTGAAAGACGTAAAGCAAATAGACGACCGCCTCGACGTTGTGGAGTATTTCTTTAAGGCTCCAGAGTTCAGACAGGTAATAGACGATCAACTGCATCACGTGGGCGACCTTGAGCGCATAATATCAAAAGTGGCCGTGGGCAGGGTTTCGCCACGAGAGGTGGTGCAACTGAAGAATGCGCTCATGGCTATTCAACCCATAAAATCGGCTTGCCTCTATGCCAACAACGACAGCCTGAAACGGCTCGGCGAACAGATGAACCTGTGTGAAAGCCTGCGCGAACGCATAGAGAAGGAAATACAGCCCGACCCGCCTCAGCTCGTGTCAAAGGGCGACGTGATTGCCGACGGCTACAGCAAAGAGCTCGACGAACTGCGCTCCATATCGCGTGGTGGAAAGGAATATCTGCTTGAAATACAGCAGCGCGAAACCGAAAAGACAGGCATCTCGTCTCTGAAGGTGGGTTATAATAATGTGTTCGGATATTATCTTGAAGTGCGCAACACGTTTAAAGACAAGGTGCCGCACGACTGGATAAGGAAGCAGACACTTGCCCAGGCTGAAAGATACATAACGCCTGAGTTGAAAGAATATGAGGAGAAAATACTCGGTGCAGATGAGAAAATACTTGAGCTTGAAGCTCAGCTTTTCTCCGAGCTTATCGTGGCAATGCAGGAGTTCATACCTCAAATTCAAATCAATGCCAATGTGCTGGCAAACATCGACTGCCTGCTAAGCTTTGCCAAAGTGTCTGAGGACAATTTGTATGTTAGGCCAAAGGTAGACGATTCAACCGTGCTCGACATTAAACAAGGCCGCCATGCGGTCATAGAGACGCAGATGCCGCTCGGCGAACGCTATGTACCAAACGACGTTTACCTTGACACTGAAAAGCAGCAGATAATGATGATTACCGGTCCTAACATGGCTGGTAAATCGGCACTTTTGCGACAGACGGCACTTATTGTGCTGCTTGCACAAATAGGTTGTTTCGTGCCGGCTGAAAGCGCAAGGATTGGTCTTGTTGACAAGATTTTCACTCGCGTAGGCGCAAGCGATAATCTCTCGCTCGGCGAAAGTACCTTTATGGTAGAGATGACAGAAGCGGCAGATATATTAAATAATGTGTCGCCCCACTCACTAGTATTATTCGACGAGCTCGGCCGTGGTACGTCAACCTACGACGGCATAAGCATTGCATGGGCAATAGTGGAATACCTGCATGAGCACAAGGGCGCGCAAGCACGCACCCTCTTCGCCACCCACTACCATGAGCTCAACGAGATGGAAAAACATTTCCAGCGAATAAAGAACTATAACGTAGCGGTAAAAGAGGTTGACAACAAAGTAATCTTCCTGCGAAAGCTCACCCCAGGAGGCTCTGAGCATTCGTTTGGTATTCATGTTGCCGAAATTGCCGGAATGCCACGCAGCATTGTCCGCCGTGCAAACGAGGTCTTAAAACAGCTTGAAGCCGACAATGCGGAAGTGGGAAGCGCTGGAAAACCGAACGTTGAAAATATTGGGAAAGACCGTGACGGTGTACAGCTCAGCATTTTCCAACTTGATGACCCTGTTTTGAAACAGGTAAGAGACGAAATACTTGGCCTCGACATAAACAACCTCACACCTGTTGATGCCCTCAACAAGCTCAACGAAATAAAGAAGATTGTAACAGGTAAAAGCAATTAAAGAAAACTCCCTGCCTTCCATAGAAAACTCCCCGCCTTCCATATAACAGGAAAGCGGGGAGCTTTTTTTTCTTAAAACGGTGCACAAAAAAGCCTCACCATTACATTAATATAATAATGTGAATGATGAGGCCGAATTTATGGATTAAGCTTTACTAAAAGCCTTGCATTATGCTTTTGCAGGAGCGGCTGCGACATTGTCTTCACCAGCCTTAATCTTATGACCAAGCACAAGATATGCGACAGGCGATGCAACGAATATCGTGCAGAGTGAACCGACAACCACACCGATAATCATAGCGAACGAGAACGAACGGATGGAGTCACCACCGAGGATGAATATTGCGAGAAGCACTATCAACGTAGAGAACGATGTATTGATAGTACGGGCAAGAGTCTCGTTGATAGAGTCGTTGAATATCTTCTGTCTGTCCTCCTTCGGGTGCAATCTCAGATTTTCACGAATACGGTCGAACACCACCACTGTATCATTAATGTCATAACCTATAACCGTCAAGATAGCGCCTATAAAGGTTTGGTCAATCTCAAGCGAGAAGCCTATCCATCCATAACACAGCGAGAATATACCGACCACAATGACTGTATCAACGGCAAGTGATACAAGCGAACCGACAGAGAAGCCCACATTGCGGAAACGCAACAGAATGTAGAGGAAGATGCAGAACAGGGCGAGACCTACGCTAATGAACGCGTTCCTTGTTATGTCTTTAGCCACAGACGGACCTACCTTCGACGAAGTGATGATTGAGCCACCCTCGCGAATGTCCGGATTCTTGAAAGCATCAACGCTTGCCTGGCTCACGAAGCCGCCCTTCTTAAGAGCATTGTAAAGCACAGTCTCAGCGCGATCGTCTTCCTTCGGGTCATTGCTGTCAATATTGTAGTTGGTTGATACACGAATGGTCTTGCCATCAGTACCAAGGGCGATAACCGTAGTCGTAGCAGGACGACCAGCGTCTGGACCGGTGGTGTTGACAAAAGCATTGTTCAATACCTGGCGAACATCCTCAACAGGCACTGACTTGTCAAGCGTGACGACGTAGTTACGGCCACCCGTGAAGTCAATACTCTGGCTAAGTCCACGAACGGCAAAGCTGACGACACAGATTGCAATGACAATACCGTAAATAGTAAAGCTCTTCTTGTACATAGACATGAAGCGGAAGTGAGTGCCTTGCATCATGCCCTTTGAAATCTTAGTATCAAACTTCAAGTGCATCCACTTGCCGTGATTGAGCTTGTACTCGTAAAGCAGGCGTGTAAGGAACACAGCTGAGAAGAACGAGCAAACGATACCTATAATCCATGTTGTAGCAAAGCCTCGGATAGGACCTGTACCAACAACAAGCAAGATGATACCAGTAATCAATGATGTCAAGTTAGAGTCGAAGATTGCAGAGAAAGCATTCTTATAACCAGCCTCAACAGCTCGCTTCATGTCTTTTCCTGCTCGCAGCTCCTCCTTGATACGCTCATAGATAAGCACGTTGGCATCTACTGCCGTACCAAGCGAGAGCACCATACCGGCAATACCACTCATGGTAAGTGCGGCTTGGAACGATGTCAATATACCAAGCGTGAAGAACACGTTGATGAGCAGAGCGCCAATTGCAATTGAGCCAGGAATAATGTTGTAGATAACGAGCATGTAGACAATCAACAGGATGAATGCTACGATAAATGAAACGATACCCTGCTGAATTGACTGTGCACCAAGCGTAGGACCAACGACTTCTTCCTGCACAATGTGAGCAGGAGCCGGCATACGACCAGACTTAAGGGTGTTTGCCAAGTCCTTGGTGTCCTGAATGGTGAAGTTGCCGCTAATAGAGCTTTGTCCACCGCTGATTTCACCATTAACGCGCGGAGCTGAATAAACAACGCCATCGAGGACAATTGCAATAGCCTTGCCGACGTTTGCCTTTGTGAGCTCAGCCCAACGACGAGCACCCTCAGAATTCATGGTCATGGAAACCTCCGGCTGACCACTGAGCTGGTTGAACTCATCCTTTGCATCAGTGATTACATCACCCTCAAGCGGAGCACGACCGTTAGTGGTGGTGACCTTCAAAGCGTGAAGTTCGAAGATGTTCTTTGCCTGAATGCCATCAGCAGGCTTTGCGCTCCAAAGAAGCTTAAGGTCAGACGGAAGAACCTGCTTAGCCAACTGGCTATAGATAATCTTGTTGATAGCAGCTGTATCACGCACGCTGGCATAGCCAACTACGCTCAAGCCCTGCCCTGTGACTTGCAGCATAGAGAGCAGCGGGTGCTGCTTCTTAGCCTCAGCAAGCTGAGCATCAGGTGTAGTCTTAATGTTCTTCTTAGAATCATTACCCTTGAGCTGGAACTTAGGCTTTGCGTTCTTGGCAGCCTTCACAGCCTTCTCTGCGTCAGCCTTTGCTGAAGCTGCGCTATCCTTTACGGCTGTGGTGTCCTTAGACGAAACGTTGTCGCCATTTGCCTCACGCTGGTCAAGCTGCTGCAAATAGGGCACAATCTCGTCAGCATTGTATGTCTCCCAGAACTCGAGGTTTGCAGAACCCTGCAAAAGCTTACGCATACGCTCAGGCTCACGAATACCAGGCATCTCAACCGAAATGCGCCCCTCGGTACCCTGCACCTTCTGGATGTTTGGCTGAACAACGCCAAACTGGTCGATACGTGTGCGGACTACATTGAACGAGTTGTCGATGGCGGCACTCACCTCCGAGCGAAGCACCTTCTCCACCTCGCTGTCTGAGCTTGTAGGCGACACCTTGCCCTGAAGCTGCTGAGTGGCGAACACCTCGGCAAGCTTATGTCCTGGGGCATTCTTATGGTAAGCATTGATGAAGAGCGATATGAAGTCGCCCTGCGTGTTCTGCTCCTCCTGGCGTGCCTCTGCCATAGAGCGTGTGAATGCGACGTCGGTCTTGTGGTCAGCAAGGTTCTCAACGACATCGGGTACTGAGATTTCAAGAATGACATTCATACCGCCCTTGAGGTCCAGACCCAGGCCAATCTGCGTCTCCAAGCACTTCTGGTAGCTGTAGATGCCCAAATACTTCACAGAATCCTTATAATCCTGCTGCGCAATGGGATCTTTCAGCTTTGCCGCCTGTTTGTCATAATAGCTTGTGGCAACAGGGAACGACAAATAG
>CAZZNO010000074.1:0-14156 GCA_964655685.1 uncultured Prevotella sp. | reverse complement strand
AGTACGCCGTGATTGTCAGGCTATTACGCCGTACAAGCAACTCGTGCGGGACGATTAGCATCTTTTGAAGTGCGTGCGACTCTCCGACACCCGTTTTCTTCATTTCATAGCTGGGAAAGAATGTGAAAAATAGTCAAAAGCCGAAACAAAACTTCTATTTATATTATGTTTGGCTTAAAATCACTAACTTTGCACCCAAACTATCATTCTTATGCGACAGATTATCACCCATTTCACCGACGACGACCTTTACAAGTTCTCTATGTGCTGTGCCGTTATCGACAATTACCCGCGGGCTCAGGTGAAATACACCTTTGTAGACCGCAACAACACCGTTTATCCCGACGGCTTCGCCGACCTCGTGAAAGAGCAAATCAAAATGCTTGAGAGCGTCGTCATCACCGATGAGGAGATAGCCTTCATGCGTCGCAAGTGCTATTACATGCCCAACTGGTTCTTCACTTACTTGAAAGGTTTCCGATACAAGTCGGAGTGGACGCAGGTGGAGCAGGATGCCGAGGGACATCTGCACATAAGTTTTGAGGGCAACTGGAGTGACACCATATTGTTGGAGGTGAAGGTGCTTGCCATAGTGTCGGAGCTCTATTACATGGTTACGGGGCTGAACAAGACCTTCGATTATGACGACTATTATAAGCGCACATACGCCAAGGGCGAAAGACTGCTGTCGGCTGGCTGTGTTTACAGCGATTTCGGCACACGTCGGCGCGCATCTTTCAAGGCAGAAGACGTGATTGTGAGAGCATTCAAGGACTGCCAGGAAAGCCGCACAGACTGGAAGGGCAAGTTCGTTGGCACAAGCAATGTCTACCTCGCCATGAAATATGACCTCACGCCCATTGGCACGATGGCTCACGAGTTTGTGTGCGCCATAGGCGGCATGTATGGCCCGCAGATGGCAAACCACATAGCCATGAATGCATGGCGGCATACGTTCAACGGAGCCTTGGGCACATATCTTTACGATTCGTTTGGCTGGGGCATCTTCTCACTAAACTTCTCTGAGGACTTTGCCAACCTTTTCAAAGGCTTGCGTGTAGACAGCGGCGACAATAGAGAAGAATTGCAGAAGATTTGCGACAAATACAAGTCGCTCAACATAGACAGCCGCACGAAGCAGGTCATCTTCTCCAATGCCCTTACCACCGACGAGGCAATAGAGATACAGCAGTATGCTTCAAAGGTATGCCAGCCGTCGTTTGGCATCGGAACCCATTTCACCAACGACTTCCCCCACATCAAGCCCATGAACACCGTCATAAAGCTCGTGGCTGCCAAGATTACCGAGTCGTGGCCTTATTATAATGACACTTGTAAAATCTCGGACAGCGACGGCAAGCATACCGGCAAGCCTGAGGTGATAGACAGGTTTATGGCATTGATACACATGAATTAAATATAATGGAAAGAAACAAAGTCTCGGCTCATGCCTCGCTGCTTGCGGCAAACATAATCTTCGGGCTCGGCGTGCCGGTAACCAAGCTGTTGCTTGACAACTGGGTGTCGCCTTTGGCGTGGATGGCAACGCGCTGCATAGGCGCTGCCGCTATATTCTGGCTCATATCGTTGTTCTTGCCTAAAGAGAAGGTTCCGCCGCGCGACCTCATAGTGATAATGCTTGGTGGACTGCTTGGCTTCCTTGTCTCTCAGACCTTTACGGCTTGGGCGATCGACTTGTCAACACCTGTATATGTGTCGCTGATAAGCACGCTGACTCCTGTTGCCACAATGCTTTGTGCAGCATTCTTTATTGGGGAGCGCATTTCGCCAAAGGGCATCCTTGGTGTCGCAATAGGCATTATTGGCGCAATGCTTATGGTGTTCAAAAACTGGCAGGGCGGCACTGGCAAGAACGACTTGCTCGGCATAGGTTTTGCAGTGCTTAGTTTGCTCACGTGGGCTATTTATCTTATCATAACGCGCAAGGTATCAGCCAAGTACAGTGCCGTCACGCAGATGAAGTGGATATTCCTTGTGTCTACAGTTGCCATACTCCCGTTTGCGTGGGGCGACTTACAACATTCTACGCTATACAGCTCTGCATGGCAGTGGAGCGGGGTGCTGGAGATGGCTTTCATCGTGGTCTTCGCAACCGTGGCAGGCTTTTTCGCCATTCCTTATGCCATGCGTTATCTCAAAGCAACGACGGTTAGTGTGTATACTAACTTGCAGCCGATTGTGGCGTCGTTTGTTGCAATAGCCATCGGGCAGGACATATTCTCATGGGATAAGCCCGTGGCATTGGTGCTTGTGCTGCTGTCGGCATGGCTCGTATCAAGCAAATGACTGCCGCGCAGGCGCCTTTGGCACATTGCTTTTGCGCCATTGTTTGTTGGGAAACAAAAAAGCTGAAAAAATGAATGCTTTTTTATTGGAAAAACATTCATTTTTTCCTACCTTTGCAGAATATTTTAAATAGCTATTTTTTTGAAGACATTTGAAGAATTGGGTGTGAGCGAAGCGATTCGTCGCGCCATTGAGGAACTGGGCTTCGAAACGCCGATGCCTGTTCAGGAAGAAGTTATCCCTTATTTGCTTGGCAACGGTAACGACGTTATTGCCTTGGCGCAAACAGGAACGGGCAAAACAGCGGCATACGGAATCCCCGTATTGCAAAAGACAGATGCCACGTCGAGACGGACGCAGGCGTTGATTCTTAGCCCTACGCGTGAGCTGTGCTTGCAGATTGCAGACGACCTCAATTCGTTTGCAAAGTATATACCGGGCATGCATATCATTCCGGTGTATGGAGGTGCCAGCATAGTGACGCAGATTAATGAATTGCGGCACGGCCCGCAGGTGATTGTTGCCACTCCGGGTCGTCTCATTGACCTTATGGAGCGGGGAAAGGTGACGTTGGACAACGTCAAGAACGTGGTGCTTGATGAAGCTGACGAAATGCTGAATATGGGTTTCTCGGAGAGCATTAACACCATTTTCGAACATGTGCCCGAAGACCGCAATACTCTGCTTTTCTCTGCTACGATGAGCAAGGAGATAGAGAAAATTGCGAAAAGCTATCTGCATGACTATAAGGAAATAGTAGTGGGTTCGCGCAATGAAGGCGCCGAGAACGTAAATCATATTTATTATCTTGTCAATGCAAAGGATAAATATTTGGCGCTGAAGCGGATAGTGGACTATTATCCGCGTATCTACGCTATAATCTTCTGCCGCACTAAGCTTGAGACACAGGAGGTTGCCGACAAACTTATCAAGGACGGATATAATGCAGAGGCATTGCATGGTGACCTGTCGCAGCAGCAGCGCGACCTCACGATGCAAAAGTTCCGCCAGCACCTTGTGCAGTTGCTTGTGGCTACGGATGTTGCTGCAAGAGGTCTTGACGTTGACGACTTGACGCACGTGATAAACTACGGGCTGCCGGACGATATAGAGCAATATACTCACCGCTCTGGCCGCACGGGCAGGGCTGGAAAGAAGGGCACATCAATATCTATAATCCACACCCGCGAGAAATACAAGGTCAAGGCGATAGAGAAGGAAATTGGCAAGGAGTTTGTAGACGGTACATTGCCCACGCCGGCAGAGATATGCAAGAAGCAGCTTTACAAGGTCATGGACGACATTATGAAAACAGATGTCGACGAAGACCTGATTGCTCCATATATGACCGACATTAACCGCCAGTTTGAGTATATCGACAAGGAAGATATTATCAAAAAGATGGTGAGCATCACCTTCGGCCGTTTCCTCGACTATTATAAGAATGCGCCTGAGATAGTGAAGCCAACCTCGAAAAGAGAAAAAGGCGGAAAAGGCAGCGCAAGGAGTAAGGATGGTAACGGCAGACGTGGCGGCGCATCGCATGGTGACAGGCCTCGTGGCCCGCGCAAGGCAGAGGCTGGCTACCGTCGTTTGTTCATAAACCTTGGCAAGCAGGATGGTTTCTATCCCGGCGAGGTTATGCAGTTTGTTAATCATAATGTGCATGGCCCAAAGCAGGAGATAGGACACATCGACCTCTTGCAGAAATTCTCTTATATAGAGGTGCCTGAGCGTGATGCCGACAAGGTTATGAACGCTCTAAACGGTGTGCGCTACAAAGGGCGTGAAGTGCGTTGCAACGATGCTGACGAAGGCGCTCAAAGAGGTGGACAAGCCGGCAGAGGCAAAGGCAGGAGCGCAAAAGGACATGGCGACGAAAGGAAATCAGGACGCAAGCCACGCAAGACAAGGGATACGGGTCATGCTGGCGAGGCTAATGATGACTGGAGGTCGCTCATCCAGGGTCAGCCGACAAAGCTGAAAGGTGAGGCTCCTGACTTTAGTGAAGAAGGCTGGGCACGCCGTTTTCCAAAGAAGAAAAAATAAGAAACTATAATAAACCACAATGAAAAAGACATTTTTTACGCTTGTTGCCGCAGCTATGACGTTGTTTTCATGCAATGTAAATGCGGCTGATGGTAATGTAAGTTTTTCTGGCCAGCTGAAAGGGCTGAAGGACACGCTCATAGTGTTTACTCCGAAGGCCAACGGCAGTGCCCATCGTGACACAGTGCTCACAAAGGACGGCAAATTCAGTTTTTCCGTCAATGTGGACAAGCCTTGTGACATTTATGCCTATACCCCAGGCACAATACGCCGTCAGGAGCAGATAGGCTTCCGGGCAATTGCCGTTCCTGGAGAGAAGGCTGTGTTGAGCGGTGACTTGGCAACTTCTTATTACTTCTCAGGAAGCAAGTTCTATCAGGAGTATAACGAAATGGACCGCGCCAACGATGCTGCTAATAAGCCAATGCGTGAGTTGCAGCAATCGCTTGAGAATCGCCTTAGGGCAGGTGAGTCTCAGGAGGCTATAATGAAGGAATATAGCGAGAAGATGCCGGCTTTGCAGAAGCAGTCTACACAAGCCATGCTCGACTTTATAAGCAAGCATCCGTCATCGGAGGGCGCTGCTGCCTTCATACCAAGTATGGGCGATTTGGAGACAATGAAAAAAGCTGCCGGTATGCTTTCAGAAAGCGTGAAGAACGGCAGAATGAAGGATTATTACCAGCAGGCAATAGACTATGCTCAGAGGCAGGCTGACGCTGAGGCTGCTGCCGCAAAGAAGCAAGCAGTCGGAGTGGCGGCTCCTGATTTCACGCTTAACGACCTTAATGGCAAACCGTTGTCGTTGTCAAGCTTGAGAGGCAAATATGTTGTCCTTGACTTCTGGGGCACATGGTGCGGATGGTGCATCAAGGGCATTCCGCAGATGAAGGAATATTATAATAAGTATAAGGGCAAGTTCGAGATTTTGAGCATCGATTGTAATGACACAGAGGAGAAATGGAAGGCTGGCGTAAAGAAATATGAGTTGCCTTGGCTCAATGTCTACAATCCACGTGACAGCAAGGTGCTCAGTGATTATGCCATCCAGGGCTTCCCAACAAAGATTATTATCGGTCCTGACGGCAAAATAGTAAAGACCGTTGTCGGTGAGGATCCAAGCTTCTATACTTTCCTTGACGAGAAATTTGGAAAGTAAACAGCTGTAGAAATCTAACAGTCCCGCCTTTTACTGCTCATTCTTAAACGGATAGCGGTAAAAAGCGGGACTGTTTTATTTTTGATAATGCAGAGAGTTGAATGCTATTTTGGAGGCTCTGTTATATAGTTGTAAAGGCTCTTACAAGCTTCAGCTGAAAACTTCTGGCCATAAGCGACAACGTTGTCCCATTGCTGCTCTGTCAGTCCTTGTTCTATAGTCTGGCGCGTAATGCCGTATTTCAGCATTCCGTAGATGAAGCCGGCATTGAAATTGTCGCCTGCGCCAATTGTGCTTACCGTGTCTGTGGCTATCACAGGATATGCTTTCTTAAAGCCGTTTTCGGCATGTAGCGTCACAGGTTCTGCTCCGTTAGTATAAATGAATTTCTTGCAGTAGAACGATATTTCTGAAGAGTATACCTTTTCTGGCTCGCTTATCTTATACAAAACTTCGAAGTCCTCACGTGAGCCGCGCACTATGTCGGCATACTCAAGGTTCTCAAGATAGTTGGGAGTTATTTTCATAACCTCATTCTTGTGTGACGGTCTGAAGTTTACGTCATAATATATTATGGCTCCATGTGCTTTCGCATAGTCAAGCAATCCGACTATTTGTGGTCTTATGACCGGGTTTACGGCATAGAAAGAGCCGAACAAAACAATGTCGTCGGGCTGGATGTCGGGATATGTGAAATCAAGCTGGTCGTGTGGATGATCTTTGTAAAAGATGTATTCGGCATCATTGTTGTCATCAAGGAAAGCCAGTGATATTGGCGACTTTGAATCGGGGAAAACATTGACATTGCTTGCGTCAACGCCGTTTTCTTTCAGAAAATTTATGATATTCCTGCCAACTCTGTCGTGTCCTGCTTCACTAATGAATGCTGTTTGAACACCTGCACGTGCCAGTGATATTATTGCATTGAATGTGGAGCCGCCAGGGTATGCGCCTATGGGTTGCTCGTTTTTGAAAATAATATCGAGGACTGTCTCTCCTATTCCAATAACCTTTCGCATGATGTATTCTTTATTTAGACGTTGCAAAGATAAGATATTTTGTCGGTAAATGTTATAGTTTTATGCTTTTTTGAGGAAAGATAATGGCATAAAGGTATCTTGTTTATGGTGTAATGGCATCTCCTTTGCGCCGTAATCATTCCTTTTTTATGGCGTAAAGGTTCTGCGATTACGCCATAATCTGGTAGCAGCTTTGATGCAGTTTTCCTGTATAATAAGCATAGGAGGAGAATAGTAAATTAATAAAAGTTAAAACAATTCACTGTTTTGTCGCCGTTTTGTCAATGTTGTTTTCTAATTCTTTGAGAATCAATCGGCAATCTTCAAGTATTTTCATTACCTCATCTACCGTGTTTGCACGCAACATTGCTATTCTCGTGTGCCTGAAATTAGGTATATTCTTGAAGATTGGTGATGCGGCAAGATGTCTGCGTGTGTGCAATATGCCCCTATACTCATCTATTCTTGAAACGTTTATCTTTAGCTGTTCTTCAAGGATGTCTATCTTGTCATCAATTGTTAAGGGTGCAGCATGTATCATACTTGCGCCCTCTGTGTTGCTTTTGGCGGCTTCGCATTTATTCATGAAGTCGCGGCATTCCTTGAAAAACCAAGGCCTCCCGAAGGTTGCCCTGCCTATCATAACAGCGTCTACACCATATTTGTCAAAGGCTTCCTCTGCTTTTTCCGGAGTTGTAATGTCACCATTGCCAATAATCGGAATATGTATGCGAGGGTTTTGCTTAACCTCTTTTATAAGTGTCCAGTCGGCATCGCCGGTATACATTTGCGATCGTGTGCGTCCATGTATTGTAAGAGCTTGTACGCCACAGTCTTGCAGCTGTTCTGCAAGTGTCGTTATTATGAGGTTTTCCTTGTCCCATCCTAAACGAGTCTTGGCAGTTACGGGAGTATGAACTGCATTGACCACTGCCTTTGTTATCTCCAGCATTCGTGGTATGTCTTTTAAAAGTCCTGCTCCTGCTCCTTTGCCGGCTACTTTCTTCACAGGGCATCCAAAATTGATGTCTATGATGTCAGGATGAAAGGTTTCTACTATTTTTGCAGCCTCTGCCATTGAGTCTGCGTCTTTGCCGTAGATTTGGATGCCTACCGGACGCTCTGCGTCGTCAACATTCATTTTTTTCAAAGTGCTTGGTATGGCGCGTATTATGGCATCTGCCGATACAAACTCTGTATAAACCATAGCCGCTCCGTATCTCTTGCAAAGCTTGCGGAAACCAATGTCAGTAACATCTTCCATGGGCGCAAGAAACAAAGGCCTGCTACCAAAATCTATATTGCCAATCTTCATATTCGTTTTAATGGATTGGGAAGAAAATATTAATTGTTATAAATCCCCCAACCTGTTGATTTGGCTGCAAAGTTACAAATATTTAAAGAAATCATGCGCAATATTTGCAAGTATCAGAAAAAGTTTGTAACTTTGCAACGTTCAGTGGAATGAGGGACTCCTTAGAAGCGAGTTCCTCATTTTTTTATAATAACTTAATATGATAGACAAGAACGTCGTAAAGAAATTAGTAGAAGATTGGCTTGATGGCAAGGAATATTTCCTTGTGGATCTTGACATTAGTCCGGATGACAAGATTACTGTCGAAATAGACCATGCCGATGGCGTTTGGATTGAAGACTGCGCAAAGTTGAGCCAATATATAGAGGATCATCTCAGCCGTGACGAAGAAGACTATGAGCTTGAAGTGGGCTCGGCTGGGCTTGGACAGCCTTTTAAGGTGCATCAGCAATATGAAATCTACGTAGGTGAGCCAGTGGAAGTGCTTGATGCTGATGGCAAGAAAGTAAGGGGCATCCTAAAGAGTGTTGATGGTAATCTGTTTACGGTGACTGTGAATGAGAAGGTCAAATTGGAAGGGAAGAAGCGCCCGGTTAAAATGGATGTTGATCACCAATATGACATGAACACAGTGAAATATACAAAGTACTTGATTACGTTCAAATAATAAAAAGTAAACAAATAAAAAATAATTATACTATATCCGCTATGCCAGCAAAAAAGAAAGATGACGATCAAGTGAGCATGATAAGCTCATTCCGTGATTTCCAAGATACAAAACACATAGACCGCACTACGTTGGTCAGCGTCCTTGAGGAGAGCTTCCGCAATGTTATAGCAAAAATCTATGGCAGTGATGAGAACTTTGACGTGATTGTGAATCCAGATAAGGGCGACTTTGAGATTTATCGCAATCGTAAGGTCGTACCTAATGGAGATGTTGCCGACGAGAACAAGGAGATTGCTCTCGCTGACGCACAGAAGATAGAGCCCGACTATGAGGTAGGGGAAGAAGTGTCTGAACCTGTGGATTTCGCTAAGTTCGGCCGTCGTGCCATATTGACTTTGAGGCAAACCCTTGCCAGCAAGATACTTGAGCTGGAGCATGACGCTCTCTACAATAAATACAAGGATCGTGTAGGACAGCTCATTTCAGCAGAAGTGTATCAGACATGGAAGCGTGAGGTGTTGCTTATAGATGACAATAATAATGAGCTTATACTTCCTAAGAGTGAGCAGATTCCCGCAGACGTGTATCGCAAGGGCGAAACCGTGCGTGCCGTCATAGAGCGTGTGGATAATGAGAATAACAACCCCAAAATCATTCTTTCGCGTACCAGCCCCACATTCCTTCAAAGGCTTATGGAACAGGAAGTTCCTGAAATAGCTGATGGACTTATTGCTATCAAGAAGATAGCCCGTATGCCAGGTGAGCGTGCCAAGGTTGCTGTAGAGAGCTTTGATGACCGTATAGACCCGGTTGGAGCTTGCGTAGGTGTTCATGGTAGCCGTGTTCATGGTATTGTGCATGAGCTTTGCAATGAGAATATAGATGTCATAAACTGGACTGCCAATACGCGTCTGTTTATACAGCGTGCGCTTAGTCCTGCTAACATATCCGACATAAAGCTTGACGAAGAAAACCACAAAGCTGACGTTTATCTTGCTCCAGACCAAGTGAGCCTTGCAATAGGTAGAGGCGGACTCAACATTAAGCTTGCGTCTATGCTTACAGAATATACCATAGATGTTTATCGTGTGGTTGATGGAAAGGAAGGACAAGATGGCGAGGAGGATGATGTTTACCTCGATCAATTCAACGATGAGATTGACCAATGGGTTATCGATGCCATTAAGGGTATCGGCTTGACCACCGCCAAGGAGGTACTCAACGCCCCACGTGAGATGCTCGTGGAGAAAGCTGACCTTGAGGATGAGACTGTGGATCATGTGCTTGAGGTGCTGAGGAAAGAGTTTGAGTAAAAAAGAGAAAAAGGTAAAGAAGAAAAACGAAAAGAATAAGGAATAAAACATAAAACAAAAGTGGTAGATGAGTGAAAGGAAAGTTTTACCTTTTTACCTTTTCCTTTTTTACCTTTAATGAAAAGTATATGAGCATTAGATTAAATAAAGCAATTCGTGAATTAAACATAGGGCGTCAAACGGCAGTTGACTTCCTGCAAAAGAGAAGTGAGCTTGGTGAGGTGAGGGACGACTCCAACTTCAAGCTTAACGACAGACAGTATGCTGCTCTCGTTGAAGCTTTCAAGAAGGATGCCGCACTTCGTGAAAAGGCTGAGCAGCTTTTCAAGAAACCCAACAAGGAAAAGAAGCCGGCTCACGCTCCCAAGGCTACTTCTGCTGGTGGTAAGGCTCCTTTTGAGGTTAGTGGGCGTCAAAAATATACGCCGCTGGGAAAGATTGACCTCAGCTCTGTAGGCAAAGCACAGACGGCATCGCCGGCTGCTTCTACCAAGGCGGTAGATGATGCAACAAAGGCTGCTGCCGTCAGCCAAAAAGCAGCAGTGCAACCTACTTCTGTGGAAGCCAAAAAAACGGAGGAAGTTAAGGAAAAACAGCCGGAGAAACAGCTGGAAAAACAGCCAACACCTGCCGTAGCAGAGCAAAAGACAGATGTGGTGCAGAAGCAAGTTGAACAAGCTCAGAAACCAAATGATGCAGAAGTGCAAAAGGTTGTTGTTGCTGAGGTAAAGCAGCCAGAGAAGCAGCAAAAGGTAGTAAAGGTAGATAATAAGCCTGTACAAGAGCAGAAGCCTGCTGATGTACAGAAATCGACTGTTATGCCAAAAGAAGATAAGAAAAATTCTGCGGAAAAACAAGAGAAGCCTGCTAAGTCTGGACAGCCGGTAAAACCAGTTCAAACTGCTAAGCCTACACCGTCCCAGCCTAAACAGACTGAAAAACAACGGCCTATAATCCAGAAGCCTGTAGCTGAAAAGGTGGCAGAGGCTGCGCAGCCGACAGAGAAAAAGGATGAAAAGATATTCCGTACAAAGACGGAAACTCGTATTGATAATACCCCAAAAGTTACTGTGCTGGGTAAGATAGACTTAAGTTCTATAAATTCAAGCACACGTCCAAAGAAAAAATCGAGAGAAGAACGTAGACGGGAGCGTGACGAAAAGCGTAACCAAAACAATGGCAACAACAATGCCAATAATGCTAATCGTGGCAAGCGGCAGCGCATAAACAACAATAAGGTTGATATTAATGCTGCTGCTAATCAGCAGAATAACAATAAAAACAATAGCGGTAAGAAAAAGAAAAACCGCAACCGTCCGCAGAAACCTCTTGAAGTAAACGACGAGGATGTAGCACGTCAGGTAAAGGAGACGCTTGCACGTCTGACCAGCAAGAGCCAGAACAAGAAGGGCGCAAAGTATCGTAAGGAAAAGCGTGAGGCTGTTCAAGAGAAACTTGACGCTGAGGCTCGCCAGGAGAAGAAAGACAGCAAAGTGCTTAAGCTCACAGAGTTTGTGACAGTATCAGAACTTGCCACGATGATGAATGTATCTGTGACACAGGTCATCTCTACCCTTATGAGTATAGGCATCATGGCTTCTATCAACCAGCGCCTTGACGCAGAGACCATCAATATGGTCGCCGAGGAGTTTGGCTTCAAGACAGAATATGTCTCTGCTGATGTCCAGGAGGCTGTCAGTGAGGAAGAAGACGATGAAAGCGACCTCGTTCCAAGACCGCCAATTGTTACCGTCATGGGTCACGTCGACCACGGTAAGACTTCTTTGCTCGACCACATTCGCAACACCAATGTCATCGCCGGTGAGGCAGGTGGTATCACACAGCACATCGGTGCTTACAGTGTGACATTGAAGAACGGTCGTAAGGTGACATTCCTTGATACCCCTGGTCACGAGGCATTCACCGCCATGCGTGCCCGTGGTGCCCAGGTAACCGATATTGCCATCATCATCATCGCAGCCGATGACTCGGTGATGCCTACTACCAAGGAGGCTATCGCACACTGTCAGGCAGCAGGCGTTCCTATGGTGTTCGCCATCAACAAGATTGATAAGCCGGGAGCTAACCCGGACCGCATACGTGAGGACCTCGCCAACATGAACCTCCTCGTCGAGGAATGGGGCGGTAAGTATCAGTGCCAGGAGATCAGTGCCAAGAAGGGCATTGGTGTCGACGAACTTATGGACAAGGTGCTGCTTGAGGCTGATATGCTTGATCTCAAGGCTAATCCTAACCGTAAGGCTACAGGTACTGTCATTGAGTCTTCACTTGACAAAGGCCGTGGATATATATCTACTGTTCTCGTCAGTAACGGCACACTTCATGTCGGCGACATCGTTCTCGCAGGAACATCATGGGGACGCATCAAGGCTCTTTTCAATGAGCGTAATGCCCGTATTGACAATGTTAAACCAGCAGAGCCGGCCATTGTTCTTGGTTTGAATGGCGCTCCTACAGCCGGTGACCAATTCCATGTTATTGATACAGAACAAGAAGCTCGTGATATAGCCAACAAGCGTGAGCAGTTGCAGCGTGAGCAGGGATTGCGTACTCAGAAGCGCCTTACCCTTGGTGATATTTCACATCGTATCGCGCGTGGTGAATTCCATGAGCTCAACATCATTGTAAAGGGTGATACTGACGGTTCTATAGAGGCTCTTAGCGATTCGTTCCTTAAGCTTTCTACCGAAAAAGTGCAAGTTAATGTCATCAGTAAGGCTGTTGGTCAAATCTCAGAGAATGATGTCATGCTTGCCAGTGCTTCCGATGCCATTATTGTTGGTTTCCAAGTCCGTCCATCTGCCGATGCACGTAAACTTGCTGACCGTGAAGGTGTTGAAATAAACACTTATTCTATTATATATGATGCAATCGACGATGTTAAGGCCGCTATGGTCGGCATGCTCGATAAGGTAAAGAAGGAAGTTGTCACGGGTGAGGTTGAAGTCAAGCAGGTCTATAAGATTTCTAAAGTTGGTACCGTTGCAGGTGGCCTCGTTACCGAGGGCAAAGTTCATTCAAAGGATAAAGTTCATGTTGTACGCGAAGGTATAGTGGTGCGTACAGCTGCTATCGCTGCCTTGAAGCGTTACAAGGACGATGTCAAGGAGGTAGTGACAGGATTGGAGTGCGGTATCTCTCTTGTCAATTACAACGACATTCAAGTAGGCGATGTGCTTGAGACCTTTACAGAGGTAGAGGTGGAGCAGAAGCTGTAGTTGGAGAATAAAAGAAAAAATAGAATAAAAGAATAAATGCCAAATGCTTTGCGGTTGTTAGTTAATCGTTTATCATTGTAATGGTTTTTATTCTGAGCGAAGCGATTATTCTATTATTTATTCTGAAACGAAGTGGTAACAAATGTTATTATATTTGAGGTGGCACGGATTTTGTTCGTGTCACCTTGAATCTTTTTAAATATGGAAATTAAACTTAAGGATAAGGAAAGTAACGAGTTCGTACGCGAGGTCGCCAACCAGAAATACGAGTATGGCTTTACGACCAACGTCAACACCGAGGTCATTCCGAAAGGTCTCAACGAGGACGTCGTGCGACTCATATCACAGAAGAAGGGCGAGCCGGATTGGCTTCTCGACTTCCGTCTGAAAGCTTACCGCTACTGGAAGACTCTGCCCGTGCCGACATGGGGACATGTCCACGTGCCGCCAATAGACTTCCAGGCTATATCTTACTACGCTGACCCATTAGCGAAGAAACCGAAGAATACAAAGATTGACCCTGAAGTTGAGAAGACTTTCGACAAGCTTGGTATTCCATTGGAAGAGCGGTTGGCGCTGAGTGGCACTGCCGTCGACGCTGTCATGGACTCAGTGTCTGTAAAGACGACATTCAAGAAGCAACTCGCTGAGAAGGGCATCATCTTCTCGTCTATTGGTGAGGCTGTGAAAAATCATCCTGACCTCGTGCGTCAGTATCTTGGAAGTGTCGTTCCTTATCAGGATAATTTCTCTGCTGCACTTAATTCTGCAGTATTCAGCGATGGTTCTTTCGTATATATTCCGAAAGGCGTGCGCTGCCCTATGGAGTTAAGCAGTTATTTCCGTATCAATGCCCGCAACACCGGTCAGTTTGAGCGTACGCTCATCGTGGCTGATGACGATTCCTACGTTTCTTATCTTGAAGGTTGTACGGCTCCTATGCGTGACGAGAACCAGTTGCATGCCGCAGTGGTTGAGATTGTCGTCATGAACAACGCCGAGGTGAAATACTCTACCGTTCAGAACTGGTATCCTGGTGATGAACACGGAAAGGGTGGTGTCCTCAACCTCGTTACAAAGCGTGG
>CAZZNO010000073.1:0-14203 GCA_964655685.1 uncultured Prevotella sp. | reverse complement strand
AAGACCAATATGAATGGAACGCACGCGTGCAGATAACGACGTGGGGCAACCGCACGTGCGCTGACAAGGGAGGACTGCGCGACTACGCACATAAGGAATGGCAAGGCTTGCTCCGCGACTTTTACTTCGTGCGCTGGCACACTTGGTTTGACGCGCTGTCAAAGCAAATGCAAGCTTTGATGTGCGTTAATATATCGCCAAACAACAGCATCAATCGCTATGCATCGCAAAACAAGCACGTTAAGATAACAACAGCAAAAGCTCCGGAAGTAGACTGGTATGCCATTGAGGAGCCTTGGACTTTGCGGCACAATGCTTATTCCGCAAAGCCAAATGGCGACCCCATAGCAACGGCACGCCTTGTGATGGACTTTTTGACAAACAAGCAAGACTGAAACCAGACTCTATGCACCGGGCATGAGCACCACACCTTCCTGCTTGCGCCCGTCCATCATTATCTTCAATGGCCGTGGGAAGCGTACATGTCGCACGCGTTCATTTTCAAAGATGGCTGGCATCTGGTCAAGGATGTCCTTGCGCAGGATGCCGCCGTCTGCCGTTTCTGTATTAAAAGTGCCTTGCGCTGCTCCCTGCGAAGATTGCCGCAAGAGGCTGATGGTGAAATAGCCCACACCAAACGACGTCAGGTTCTGGAAGAAATGAGTGCCCTGGCTGGGGTCGACCCTGTAGCCAGGCAAAGCAACCTCAACAATGACACGAGCAGCGCTGATGGCCGGCCACTTCACCGGCACGCCGAGCCATGAGTCGCTCGAGCCCCAACGTCCAGGGCCTATGAGTATATAGTTGCGCCCCTCATCGAGGAAGCGACGGTTTATCTTCTCTATATCGTCTGCCACATCATAATTGTTAGCAGCACTGTAATTATCGTCATAGCGCACATAAACTACGTCAGTAACATCTTCAGAAATGCCGTGGCCAAGGGAATTGTGGCTTCGCAACAGACAGTCGCTGTCCGAGATATTGGCAACATCCTCCACAAGCTCCTGTTTGGTGTCCACAATGGGGCGTATCTGGAGGAGGCAGAAGTCGGCAGCGACACCATTCGTGCCTTCCCCGTCAGAAGACTGCGAGACATTGCAGGCAAACTCTATCTCCACCGGACGGCGCATAGCGCCTGCTCCGTACTTCATCGACATCTTCAACAATTGTGGCAATGGCACAACTCCCTGGTTCAGCACGCCGGCAAAGGAAATTATCTTTCTGCCGCCGAGATAAAGCCCGTCACGTATGACTTGGTCGTTTGGGTCATAGGTAGACGCTATGTAGTTGAGCGAGCCGTCCTTGTCAGCCTCCTTGACGCGCAGGTTAAGGATGTTGAAACCGTCGTCCACCTTGAAGTCGGTGCCCACGTGGCTCATGTCGAGGGCGTAGAACCGCGTCTGCGTGTCGCGCAAGGCTATGTCCATGTCCGACAGCTGCAATATCTGGTCGGGATGGTATGGCGAGACACGCAGGGTCTGCCCGCCGTCGACGATATACTTGCCCAGTCCGAGGGCAAGCGAAGCTATGCCTTCCTCTGCCTTCTCGTCGCCGATAGGATAATAGTTTATGGAGCGCAGCACGCCTGATATATTTGGATAGAAACGTCCGCCATAGTCCTTGCCAACTACCTCCTGCAATATGACCGCCATCTTCTCCTGATCGATGACATTCGACGTTGCGGTCATGTAGGCTTTGGAATCTTTGTAAAACACCGATGCGTAGACTCCCTTTATTGCGGCAGCAAGCATCTGCAACATCTCCTGCCTGTCGGCTAAGCGCGGAATCATGTAAGTGGAATAGATGCCTGCGAAGGGCTGATAGTGGCTGTCCTCAAGAAGCGAGCTGGAGCGTATGGCTATCGGGCCGCTTGTAGCATCAAAGAAAGTAAAGAAGTCGGCAATATAGCTATCTGGCAGCTGTGCCTTCAAGAAGCTCTGAAGGATTTCCTCATCGGGTGCGTTGCTGAGGGCTATGGGATAGAGATCGTTGTGCTCCATGAACTGGTCGAAGATGTCGGTGCAGAGCACCACCGTCATGGGTATGCGCACAGTGACGCCGGGAAACTGGTTGAAGTCGGGATGAGTCTTTATGATGTTGTCAAGGAACGCCAAGCCGCGTCCCTTGCCGCCAAGCGAGCCGTCGCCTATGCGTGCGAAGTGGGCGTAGCGGTCGAACTTGCCGCGGTCGAACACCGCCACCACGCCAAGGTTCTTCATGTGGCGGTATTGCACAATGGCGTCGAAGATTATCTGCCGATGCGCATCCACGTCTTGAAGCTTGTGCCACGTCACCTGTTTCAAGAAATTGCTTACGGGGAAGATGGCGCGGGCGCACAGCCAGCGGCTGATGTGGTTGCGCGAGACGTGGTAGAGCATGGAGTCGGACGGAATCTTGAAGATGTTGTCTTGCAGCTCCTTCAGCGAGTGTATGCGCATTATCTCCTTGTGCGTCTTAGGGTCGCGGAATATGAAGTCGCCGAAGCCCATGTGTTCTTCCAAAAGATGGCGGAGCTCCACGGAAAGCATTTTCGAATTCTTGTCTACATAGTGGAAGCGCTCGGCGGTGGCACGCTTGCCGTTGGCTGTTTCCGAGCTTTCCATGATGAGCGGCAGGTATTCGTCTTCCGCCCTTATGGCTTCGAGCAGCTTGAAGCCCGCCTCGCTGTCTTTGACTCCGCCAAGGGGAAAACGCACATCGCTTATAACGCCAAGACAATTGTCCTTGTAGCGTTCATATAGCGACATTGCCTCCTCATAGGTTCTTGCCAAAACCACCTTCGGCCGTCCGCGCATGCGCAATGTGGCAGAGTGCGGATTGAGAGCCTCGGTGGCGAAGTTCTGGCTCTGCTGAAGGATGTAGTTGTAAAGATTGGGCAAAATGCTGCTATAAAACCTTATGGAGTCCTCCACGAGCAGTATCATCTGCACGCCAGCCTCCTTGATGTCGTGGTCAAGATTCATCTTGTCCTCAATGAGCTTTATGATGGACAGGATGAGGTTGGTGTTGCCGAGCCAGCAGAACACGTAATCGAAAATGCTCAAGTCTTCGTTCTCCATGCGTCGAGTGATGCCGTGGGAGAAAGGCGTGAGGACAACGCAGTGTATATCGGGAAACTTTGTCTTTATGGCTCTTGCCACAGTGAAGGCATCGTTGTCGGCATTGCCAGGCATGCATATCACGAGGTCTATCTTCGTGGAGGCAAGAACCTTCTCTGCCTCAGCCGTGGTTGACACCTGTGTGAATGTTGGCGGATAACGTATACCGAGCTCCATGTACTCGTTATAAATCTTTTCCTCCACGCGCCCGTCGTCTTCAAGCATGAAGGCATCATAAGGATTTGCCACTATGAGCACATTGAAGATGCGGCGCGTCATGATGTTGAGAAACGTAGCGTCTTTCAATATAAACTTAGTCCACTCTTTAGGTATCTTGTTTCCCATATTCTTCGGTTTTATGCCACAAAGTTAAGCAAAAAAGGCAAAAGTTAGCCTGAAAAGCCGCAACAATTGCGTTTTATCTTGCATTTTTGCCAATATGAACTATTATGGACTTGCACGATAAGTTTTTTTATCCTAACTTTGTAAAACGAAACATCTGAATGAACAATATGCCAGAATGAAAAAGGCAATTCTTCTATCATACGCGCCAATAGCCATTCTCGCCGGTTGCGGTTCAGCGGGGGAAGACAATCCTTCGCCTACACCAACAACTCCGCCCACGGACAGAAAGACAGAGATACGCATCGTTGCTACGCTGCCAGAGAAGACTTCCTTTGGGCAGGAACCAGGGGAGAGGCTCAGGCAAGGCGAACGAGCCGGACTTTACATCGTGAACAGGGCAGAAGGCAACGGCAAGAAAGCATTGGCAACAACCGGCAACTATATTGACAACAGGCTGTACACCTATGACAACAACGGTTGGACGACAACACCCAAAGTGTATTGGAAAGACAGCGTGACCCACGCCGACTTCTACCTCTACAGTCCGTTCACACCGAATATAGCCTCAGTAAAAGCAATGCCGTTCAGTGTCAGCACCAATCAAAGCACTGAGGCAGAACACAGACTAAGCGACTTGATAATTGGAACTGCGCTTGACGTTGCACCCACTAAGGCAAACGTGACTATAGCCTTGCGCCATGCCATGAGCCTGCTGCGCATAAAGCTCGAAGCAGGAAAAGACATCAGCGAAAAAGACCTTGCCAATGCCGCCGTAAGCATAAATGCCACAAGAAACAATGCCACCGTGGACATTGCCACCGCAAGCGTCACCCCTACAGGGCTGCCAGCGCCAATAACCCCCATGAAAACGGCTAACGGATACGAAGCTTTCATAATACCGCAAGACATTGGCGAAAGCGACTTCATAACCGTGACTATGGGCGGCAAAAGCCACACCCTGAGAAAGGCAATGAACTTGCTGCCGGGAAAGGAATACACATGCACCGTGACAATAAGCAAGACCGGCAGCGGATTCAGCGCAGACATTGCGAAATGGGACGACGATGGAACCGACTATGGCGGCACGGCGCAATGAATAATCCAATGCAGAAACATATATCACACTCAAATGAATGACTTGAAAAAATGCAAAATATCCGTTCTTCACTATTCCATCCGCTCTATTTAATCTTCATGTTCCTGCTCACCTGGCTTGCTGCTTGCTCAACCGACATCACAGGCACGGACGGGCAAAAGCTGAAGCTCATAAGCATAGAAGGAGACATAGAGCAGATTGCAGCGACACGCGTCAACGACAGCGGTTTCAGCGACGGCGACGTGATGGGGGTGTATGTGGTTGACTATGTAGGAGCCACGCCGGGCACACTGAAGACGAACGGCAACCACGGCGACAACGTCAGCCATACTTTTGACGAGGCAAACGGCAAATGGAATTCAGCCTACGACATGTATTGGACTGACGACCATACACACATAGACATCTATTCCTACTATCCATACGGAGAGCCAGGCGACGTGAACAACTACCAGTTTGAGGTTGCCCGCGATCAAAGCAAGGCTTCAGCCGACAACGACATGGGCGGCTATGAGGCAAGCGACTTTCTTTGGGGAAAGGCAGAGGACGTTGCGCCCACTGCCACCACCATCCGCCTGCCCATGCGCCATCGCATGGCTTGCGCAAGGGTGACGTTGGAACAAGGCAGCGGCTTTGGCGAAGGCGAATGGGAACAGACCGACAAGAGCGTGCTGGCAACAAACCTCGTGCGCAAGGCAAGCATCAACATGGCTGACGGAAGCGTAAAGCCCGACGGCAACGTGGAAAACACTGCTACGATGCCCTCTAAAAGAGGCAGCGAATGGCGGGCAATAGTGGTTCCGCAGACGGTAGCGGGCGGGACGACGCTCTTTGCCATAACCGTGGGCGGGCAGGCTTTCAAGTTCGCACGGTCAGGCGACTTTACGTATACGGCAGGCAAGATTAGCAACTTTACCATACGCGTTGACAAGAAACTGCCTGAAGGCACCTATAAGCTCACGCTGACGGGCGAAAGCATAACGCCCTGGGAAAACGACCTCGTAAGCCACGACGCCACAACGCGGGAATATGTCATAGTACATTCCACACCAGGCAATCTTAAGGACTCCATACAGGCTGCGCGCAAAGACTATACGAAGGTGAAGAACCTGAAAGTGACGGGCGGCTTAAACAACCTCGACATCACGTTCATGAGGAAGGACATGACAAGCCTCCAAGCCCTGAACATGAAAGAAGCAAGGATAAAGAACGAAGCTCACCACTATGGCGGAGGGTCCGACCCGGGCTCAGAAGAAGACGTGCTCCCCAATGGCGCTTTTGCCGACAAGCTCACCCTGACGCGCGTCATACTGCCTGACACCTTGAAGAAGATAGGAAGCTCTTTCGCAGGATGCCTGTCGCTCACCGGCTCGGTCATCATACCGGAAGGAGTGACGGAGATAGGTGGTTCCGCTTTCATGGACTGTCACAACCTGAACAACATCTTTCCTTTGCCATCCACTGTAAAGACTATAGGCATGCAAGCATTCCTGAGATGCACCAACCTCACGGGTAAGCTTGTCTTGCCAAACAATCTTGAGAAAATAGACGAATCGGCTTTCCACAGCTGTTCCGGACTCAGCGGAGAGATAAAACTGCCTGAGACTTTGAAGTCTATAGGCAGCAGGGCTTTCGCCGGTTGCTCGGGACTCAGCGGCAGCCTTACGATTCCAAAGCATATCACCGTCATCAATTCAAGCACGTTCGAGGGCTGCGGCTTCGACGGCTCGCTGACACTTCACGACGGCATCACCTTCATACATACAGCAGCCTTCAACAATTGCCACTTCAAAGGCGAACTGCGGCTGCCAAAGGACTTAGGCATCATCACCACGTATGCTTTCGGCGGAAACAACTTTTCTGGAAAGCTCGTATTGCCCAAGAACCTCTCGCAAATAGAGACCGGTGCTTTCTTCAACAACCAACACCTGTCGGGAATAGTGGAGTTTCCTGAAGGATTGCAGAGCATAGGCGGAGCCGCCTTCGAGAGTTGCGGTTCTATCGAGGGCATTGTCCTGCCCGAAAGCATGGAGAACCTGCGCCAAGGTGCTTTCCGCTACTGCTACGGCATAGGCAGCATAGTCTGCAATGGCGACACGCCGCCAACGCTATGGGAAGGGGCGTTCGACGGAGTGGCTACCGACAATTTTACGGTGGAGGTGCCCGAACAATCGGTGACGCAATACCAGACGGCAGCCGGATGGAAAGACTTCAAGCGCATAGCCGCGCATCATGAGCTTACATGCCGTCCCTCGGTGGCATGCGCTCTCAACACAGAGCATAGGCAAACCCTGACGCTCAATGCCGAAGGCGACTGGGAGGTGGCAGGCAAGCCCGACTGGTGCCGCGTGTCTCCCATGAGCGGTTCAAAGAAGACAGAGGTCACGCTCACCATAGGGGCACTGCCTAAAGGAGCGGCTGACCGCACGGGCGAGGTGGTGTTCAGGCTGAAGGATAAAGACTATACGCACTCTTGCAAGGTGTCGCAATACAATTACCAATACGGCGAAGACGAATGGCTGACACTGCAAAAAGCCACGAAAGGCAGGAACGGAGGAATAAACATCGTAATTCTCGGCGACGGCTTCAATGCCAAGGAAATAGCCAACGGCACGTGCCTCAGCACCATGAGGCAGGCAGCAGAACACTTCTTTGGCATAGAGCCTTACACGACATACCGTGACTATTTCAATGTCTACACCGCCTTCCCCGTATCTACCGAGACAGGCGTAGGCACAGTAAACACAATGCGCTACAACCGCTTCGGCACTGCCTTCAGCAACGGCTTTGGGCTGAAAGCCGACTATGACGACATTTTCAATTATGCCCTAAACGCCCCGACAGTAACCAAGGACAACCTCAAGCAGACACTCATAATAATAGTGCCAAACTCTACCGACTACGGAGGCATAACGCAAATGTGGGAAGACGGCTCGGCTATAGCGTTCTGCCCAAAGACCACGTACGAATATCCGCTTGACTGGCGCGGCATCATCCAGCACGAGGCAGGCGGCCACGGTTTCGGAAAGCTTGCCGACGAATATATCTACCACAACGCTTTCATAGACGCCTGCCGATGCACGTGCTGCGGACATGCCGATGCCGTGAGGCAAGGAAAAAACAATGGATGGTTCGACAACATATCGCTGTCGGGCAAGGCAAACGCCGTGCCGTGGAGCCATCTCATTTACGACAAACGCTACAGCGACATCGTCGACATCTACGAAGGTGCCTTCATGCACTCACGCGGCGTGTTCCGCTCAGAGCAGAACTCGTGCATGAGCAACTACATACCCTATTTCAGCACCATAAGCCGCGAAAGCATAGTAAAGAGAATCAAGAGCTATGCGGGCGAAGCATTCTCCTTTGATGATTTTGTAAAGAACGACAAGAAGGAAGCTACCCTCTCCCCCAGCCCATCAGCAAAAGGGAGGGTGGCTGTTGCCGCGACCCGTGCTTACAGCGGAAACAATCCACACAAAACCGCAAGAGCTACTGAGCACGCCCCTTTGATACACAAAGGCAGCCCGCTGAGAAACAATAACAGGAAACACAGGTAAACCCATGAAAACCAATATATTGCATAATATAGTCATCGCGTTGGCAACCGTTGCCGTCTGCTCATGCTCCGGCGACAACGAGCTGCAACCGCCGGCACAAGGCTTGCAGCCAATGACGTTCCGTGTAACCTATCCTTATGAGTCACGCGCCACGGACACCGCTTTCGAGGAGGGCGACAGCATAGGGCTGTTCGTGGCAAACGACTCGGTGCCATTGGAACCAAGCGGAAACCTCGTAAACAACGCCGTGATTACGCTCAACAATGGCACATGGGCGGCAGCAAGCACGCTATACTGGAGCCTCGGCACCTTCAATGCCTATGCCTATTATCCTTACATCGGCGGCATAAGCTCCACGGATATGCTTCCCTTCAGCGTCAGCACCGACCAGAGCAAGCCTGTCCCCCAAACAACGGGCGGCAAGCCTCTCGGCGGATATGAGGCGAGCGACCTTTTATATGCCTCAGCCAAAGAGCTAAAGGCAAGCGCCGCGCCCATAGACCTCATGTTCAGGCACATCATGAGCCGCGTAAGGGTGCGCATCGTGAAGGGCGAAGACTTCAAGGGCGAACTGCCTGCCAACGCAAAAGTCTACATCCACAACACCGTGACATCCGCCACCGTAGACCTCGCGGCAGGCGTGGTGACACGTGACCCCAAAGGCAAGATCGCCACCATAAGGGCACGGCAGGAAGATGACCATACCTTTGCCGCAATCGTCGTGCCCCAGCGCATCGAAAGCCGGCAACCACTGGTCGAAGTGGAAATGAACGGCGTTTCATACATGTATGAAGGCAAGTTCGCATTCAAGGCGGGAGTGCAACACCGCATAAACATCATTGTCTCTGACAATCCCGACCAAGTGAAGATAGAGATTGGCGGAGAGACTGTATCCTTTTGAACTTTTCCAACAATAAACAAAGAGAAGCCGTGAGAAAAGCCATCATAATATTCTCCGTAACAGCACTCATGCTCGCCGTGCTTGCGGCAGCGTTGTGGCTGATGCCGGCCGAAGACAAAGCCGGCGAATACGGCTACGGCTCTGCCGAAGGCATGGAGCTGACGAGGCAAGCCGACGGGAGCCTCATAGTGAAAGACGAAAAAGGCAACACGGCGTTCCCCGTTCCGCTGCGCGGGTGCATCATAGACAACCGGTTCCGTGGCGGCAAGCTGCGTTTCCGCGAGAAGGCGACGGGGAGGGAAGGATATATCGACCGCCACGGCATCGTCAGCTTCCTCACCCTCGGCAACACGCCCAATCTTTCAGAGAGGAATGGCACGGTCACAAATCCAACACCCAACTCCTCACACCTCACCCCCAACTCCACACTCCTCACTCCTCACTCCTCACACCTCACTCCTAACTCCTCACACCCAACTCCTAACTCCTCACACCCAACCCCTCACTCAATAAAACCCGTCGACCTGCACACTATGGCACGAAGCAATCCGTTTTATAAAGAAGCGGCAAAGATACTTCAAGGCAAGCTCAGCGAGGACGACGCAAGCCACAGGCACACCATCCTGAACTACTGTGAGCACTTCCGCGCCGCCTACACTACCAAGGACATCGACTTTCTGCGGCAGGTATTCAGCGACGACGCGCTCATCATAGTAGGCAACGTCGTAAAACCATCAACGGCCGAGGGCGGCATCGGCGGTGACAGCCGCGTGACCTACGCCCTACACACAAAGAAAGACTATCTTGAAAGACTCTCAAAGGTCTTCAGCGCAAACAAGAAAATAGACGTGCGCTTCTCCGACTTCCGCATCATGCGCCACCCCACCCGCGACGGCATCTATGGCGTCACGCTCCGCCAACATTACAAAAGCGACCGCTACGAAGACGACGGATGGCTGTTCCTGCTGTGGGACTTCCGCAATCCGTCAATGCCGATGCTGCACGTCAGGACTTGGCAGCCGGCAAAGAACGTAAACGGCAGCGACGACCTGATAGGCATCGGCGATTTCAACCTCGAATGACCTCCGCCGCCCCGCTCACAACTTCTCACCCCTCACTCCTAACTCATAACAAATATGACAAGACTGCTCATAACGATATTCTTCCTTTGCGCTACAGCTTTTGCCGGAGCGCAGGAAAAGTCTACGGGCTTTGCAGTAAAATCTTTCAGGGTTCTCACCAACGATGTAACCGCGTTCATATCGCCCGTGCGAGACCTCAACGACGAGGCGTGCGCACTGATCAAAGTCGTTGCGCCAGCCGACTTTGCCTTCTCTACGCCTCTCGGCATAATGAAAAGAGAAGACAAGACCGGAGAAATATGGCTATATGTCCCCAGAGGCACCAAAACGCTCACCATAAAGCATCCGCAGTGGGGCGTGCTGAGAGACTATCCGTTGGGCATGAAGCTCGACAGCCACACCACCTACGAATTGCGGCTCAGCCTGCCCCTGCCACAAGACATAGCCTTGCACGACACGATAGTCATGACCAAGACCATAACAGACACCATAAGGGTGGAGACACGGCGCAAGCCTGTGCCCCTGTCCGTCAGCCTGCTCGCCACTGTCTCCTTCCACAGCGGCAACCCGTCGTGGGGACTGATGACTATGATGCTGTGGCGGCACGGTTTCTATATACATGCTTCTACCGACCTGCATTCCACGGGCACCACAAGGCTGACGTGCGACGAGGACGGCTTTGTTGACGGCACACAGCCCTACTACACCGGCAAGACCTGGCAATCCAACTATACGCTCACTGCCGGCGCGGCACACAGGCTGAGCGGCAGGCTCGCCCTGTTCGAAGGACTGGGCTACGGACGGGCTGCAACGGCATGGCAACTCGCCGAAAGCGAGGGTGGCGGACGTGCGCTGAACGACGGACTTTCGCACAAGGGCTTAAGCGGCGAAGCCGGTTTGCTCTATTCATACAAACGCCTGTGCATATCGGCATCGGTCATCACCATTGCCGGGAAACAATGGCAAGGGTGCATCGGAGTGGGCATTAAACTCGGGAAACAATGAGAACATACCTTATATTTTTATTCTTGCTCATTCTTGCCTCATGCGCAACTGATGAGCCAAGCAACATAGAGCCAACGCTGCGCACGCTGGAAGCAACCGACATAACGCGCACCGCTGCCACGCTGCAAGGCTCCGTCTCGCTGCAAGGCTCAACCTCAATGCCCCGGCTCGCCTTTGCCTATGGCTTGGACAACAACATGGCGTCCACGCTTGCCGCCGCCGATTCTGCCAACGGCAGCGTTTCTGCACGTCTCGAAGGGCTCAAACCCGGAACCACCTACCAGTACCAGCTCATAGCCGACAATGGGCGCGTGGCAATACATGGCAACACCATGACGTTCTCCACACAGCCCAACCTTCCGCCCACCATAGACAGTGCCGCCATACTCAGCAGCAGTCCCGTAAGCGCAATCGTTGGCTTCCTCATTCCCGACGACGGAGGCGAGGAGCTTAAAGACGTGGGGTGCTACATCGTCAAAGCTGATGCCGCTCCCGCCTCACAGCTCCCTGCCGGTGCACGCAAAGTTCCTGCCTACGGCGAGCCTGCTGCCACAGGCATGTGGCGAACCTTAATAACCGAGCTGGCCGTAAACACCACCTATACCGTCTTCCCCTACGCCGCCACCGTTGTGGGCGAAACAGTCGGCACCGCGCTAACGCTTAAAACAAGCAACGCAACGGTGGTGACGGAAGGAGGCTCTTTCGCCTTGATGATGAAAGGGCAAAAAGCCGACAGTGTCAGCGTGGCAGGACCGCTGAACGGCGACGACATTCTATGTCTGAAAAGCCTCAACCCGATAAGCATTGATATGAGCGGAGCCCGCATCATAAGCGGCGGCGGACCATATTCCGAGACATCTTATACCGAGGACGACATCATTGGCAGTCAGTTCTTTACAGGCTGTACACGTCTGTCTGACATAGTTTTGCCCTCCAGTGCCGTCAAAATATCAAAGGACGCGTTCAAGAACTGCACGTCGCTGAAGGAAATATCCATTCCTGCCTCAGCCACAGAGATAGCGCCCTCGGCAGGGTGCACATCGCTCGCCACCATCAAGGTGTCGGAAGCCAACACCAGTTTCAAGAGCGTGGACGGAGTGCTGACCGATGCCGCCGTAGCCCGCATCGTCTGGTTCCCGATGGGCAAGAAAGGCAACTATACCATGCCCGCCACCATCACCTCCGTAGGCGACTTTGCCTTCAGCCAATGCAGCATAGCCAACTTCACTATGGGCGAAAACGTAACAAGCATGGGGCAGAGTGTGTTTTACAACAGCAGCGTAGAAAACGTAACGCTGCCCGCCAAGCTGCAAACCTTGCCAACAGCCACCTTCCAACATTGCGCCAGACTGCACACCGTGAGCATAGGGCAAGGCACAGAGCTCATTTCTTCTTACGTCTTCGACGGCTGTCCGCTCACCAATCTCTACGTAAACGCCATAGAGCCGCCTGCCTGCGCAGCCAATGCATTCGCCACCACAGGCACCGACTTTACCAAGACATGCACCCTGCACGTGCCTCCAGGCTCTGCCAAATACTATAGGGCAAGCAACACATGGAAAGCTTTCACGCACATCGTGGAAAACTGACAACAGGACATAACTCATACATATAAAACACACAAAAAGCCATGATTACACCCGAGATAGAAGAACTGAAACGTATCGTAGAAGAAGAATACGGGAAAGGCATAAACACCACGACCGACTTCGAGGAGTTCTCTTTCTACCTGCAAAAGAGATTGGACAGGAAGGTCTCTGCCTCTACGCTAAAGCGCATTTGGGGATATGTCAACGACGAGCATAAACCCAGAATGGGAACGCTTGACGCACTTGCCGAATTTGCCGGCCATCACGACTTCCTGACATTCAAGAGATGGCTCAAGACAAGCATACGCTACAATTCATCTTTCTTCGATGCCAACCTGCTCACAAGCACCAAGCTCCCCGTGGACAAGGAGATTACCATAGGATGGAGCCCCAATCGCTTGTTGCGCCTGCGCCATCTCGGGAAAAGCCAGTTTGAAGTTATAGAGTCAAAGAACAGCAAGCTAAAGCCGCACGATAAGTTCTTCTCCGTATGCTTCATCCTGGGGCAGCCGCTTTACTTGCCCTATATAGACAGAGACGGGAAACACACACCGCCGTTCATAGCGGGGCGTAACGGCGGACTGACTATAATAAAAGTCTGACAACCATGACAAACAACGATTTCCCATCTTCCGGCTTCACTGCGGACATAGACAATGAGGTTGGCGCAAACGCACCCTTGGACAAACAGTTTCACGACATACGCGAAATCTATGTCTCCCAAAACGGACATACACGCCTGTTCTACGCCACACGTTATGGCAAGCGCTACGCCCTGAAATGTCTTAAACCGGAATATCTCTACACGCCCACATACAGGCAGCTGCTCAACAAGGAGTTTGAAATAGGATTGCAAATCGACCACCCCAATATCTGCCGCACGATAGGCATGGAGGAGATAGACGGCTACGGCACCACCATCATAATGGAATACATTGACGGCTGCACGCTGCGACAGCTCATTGACAACAACCTCTTGACACGCGCCTTGGCATGGAAAACCGTCAACCAGCTGCTCGACGCCCTGAGCTACCTGCACAGCAAAGAAATCTTCCACCGCGACCTGAAGCCCCAAAACATCATGCTCACCCACAGCGGGCACGACGTAAAGCTCATAGACTTCAGCCTGTCTGACAGCGAGGCTTTCAGCATTCTCAAAGCCCCTGCCGGCACAATCGGATATATAGCACCCGAACAGCTGGAGGGCGGCACGCCCGCCAATGCCCGTGCCGACATTTTCTCGCTCGGCAAAGTGATGCAGGACATGGCAGAGGCTACAGGCGACCGACGGCTGATACGCATAGGCAAGCTCTGTGCCAATCCAGACCCGTCGAGCCGTCCAGCCACCATCGGCAGAGTGAGGCGAGCCATCAGCGACAGCAAGCTGCGCCCTTGGCTGTCCGCCCTCATGATAGCCTGTGCGATGCTTGCCCTGATAGTCGTTGTCGGATTGCAAAGGCAGAACTTCCACCACCCCACCCCATCGCCTGCCCAACAAACAATCTATAGCGACAGCAATGAAGTGAT
>CAZZNO010000072.1:0-14349 GCA_964655685.1 uncultured Prevotella sp. | reverse complement strand
GTCGGGTGCACACCCTGTGCAACACCCCGCCTCACCTGCTTCGCAGGATGAGACGTGTTAAGCAAGCGTAGAGCCTTCCAGGCTCTATAGGCTATTTTGATACACCCTCTTACGAGTGCTGTGAGCCTTCCAGGCTCAGACGCGGGCTGCCGCAGTAAAAGGCGCGCAAAGTTAGAACGGGTAGCCAATGGCGAAGTGTATGCTCTGGCTGTCGCTGAACTTGCCCACGTTGTAAAAGCCTGACTTGTAGGGCAGGTGCAGCCCGATGCCCCAGTCGAGACGGATGACGAGGAAGTCCATGTCGTAGCGCACGCCAACGCCCGTGCCGAGAGCCATCTCCTTCAGCGCGTTCTTCATTTGGAATTTGCCGCCTGTGCGGTAGTCGTCGTGCATTTTCCAAACGTTGCCTGCATCGAGGAACACCGCGCCGTAGAGATTGCCGAACAGGCGCGGGCGGTATTCGAGGTTGGCGAGGAACTTCATGTCGCCCGTCTGGTCAAGATAATAGCTTGCTGCCGAGGCTGGGTCGTGATAGCTGCCGGGACCGATGGAGCGCACGGTGAAGGCGCGTATGCTGTTGGCTCCGCCAACGTAGAATTGCTCGGAGTAGGGCGCGTCTTCAGAGTTGCCGTATGACCAGACGGCGCCTATGTCTACGTGGCCTACGAGCGTGCTGTGCTCGGCAAGCCGCCAAGTCTTCACGAGCTCTGTCTCAATCTTAAAGAACTGGGCGTATGGATTGTTGAACATGTCCTTGCTCCTTGTTCCCCATTTCTTGCCTGCCGCCATATAGCCGAGCGAGAGGATGTTTCCCGATTCGCTAACTGTGGTCTGCCACCATAGTGGGTTGCGCGCCGACGTGGGGCTGGTGTAGGTGTAGACATACTGCATCTTGGGAATGAACTGGTCGCGCATGGTGTAGTAGAGATACGGATTGGCTTGCAGCACCGAGTCGAAAGCCTCAGAGGAGCGGCGCATGTACTCGTAGGAGAAGACAATGGGGCTGAACTGGTGCTTGCTCGTGGGCGACGTCTGCAAGTCGTAGGTCCATTCGCCTGAGACAATGTGACGGGTGAAATAAGTGGAGCGGCGTATGATGTCGCTTGAGAACTTGAGTGTTGTCGTTGCCGAGGGGAAATAATGCGTGCGCATGGCTTTCTGCCAGATGCGGCGGCGGAATTTGTTTGCGAACGGCATTATGAGCCTGGGGAACTGTAGCGAGGCGTCGATGCCGTACTCGTAGCTGTTCAGTCGAGAGCTTGTGCCCTCTGCCTTGTGTCCCGTCTGCCATTCGTAGCTGCCCTTTAGGTTGATGTCCAAAAGCTCCCCGCCACGGAAGGCGTTGCGCTTGGTGAGTCCGACGGTGATGCCGGGGCCGAGGCGGTTGTTGGTCTTGCCGGTGAGATTGCCTTGGATGTAAAAGTCGTATGGCTTGTCGAAAAGCAGGTTCATGCGCAGGTCGAGAGTGTCGCACACGCCGGTGGTGTCACGTGGCGTGAAATTGAAGTCGACGAGCGAGAACAGGCTTGTTGCTGCAAGCTTTGTTGCGCTCTGCTGGTGTTCGAGGTAGCTGTAGAGGCTGCCGGGGTGCATGCGCAACGAGCTGAGTATTACGCCCGTGCGTATGGGGGCGCGCTTGCCATTGTAATGGACGGTAATGTCACGGCGCGAGAATGAGTCCTTGAGCGACTCTGAATATTGCTTGCGCATGTCGATGTCAATCTTTCCGATAGACCACGTGCGCTTTGCCACGGCAGGAATGTTGTCAGCCTCTTGGAAGCGCATCTGCACTTTCCCCGGCACACTCACGGTGTCGGCGAGGTAAGAGGAATAGCCCGATTGGTAATAGAAATAGCCGTTGTTGCGGAACAGGTTGCTTATGCGTGTGCGCTCGGCATCAAGCGTCGACACGTCGAAGGCGTCGCCGCTTTTTATCTTTGCCTGAGCCGCAGTGGAGCGTATCAGGCTGTCGGCGGCTGCCGGGAAGCCTACATACCGGAGCGTGTCGATGGTGAACAGGTGACCCATGTTGACGGTGTAGCCTATCTTTGCCTCCTTGGGATTGCGCTGTTTCACCACTTCATAGTTCACTTTGCCGCGGAAATAACCGTGGGCGCGGAGCACCTCGCTTGCCACCGACGCCCTGAGTTCGGGGTTCACCCACGACATGAGGACGGGGTTGGAGCCGAATGTCTTTATCATCCACTTGGCGAAGCCGCTCTGCTTGCCTGCAAACTCGTTCCACACCCATAGGCCTACGGGGAATGGCGAGCGCACGGAGCTGGAGCCAAAGAGGGCTCCGTTGGGGGCTGTGGCGAGTGCGGCGTTCAGTTCCTCCTGCGTCGCTGTGTAGTGCTCGCCCTTTTCCGGCGCATTATATTCTATCTTCGTCAGACCCGTGAAGAGCCGGTCGTCCTCCGGAATGCTCTTGGTGGAGGAGCAGGCGGAGAAGAAAACCACTGTGAGTATAGTGTAAAATGAATAATGCTTGAAATTCATCTTTATATTTTTACAAAACCGATAAAACCTTTTGTTTGGTGTAGCTTTTATTTAACATGAATTGCCATGAATTATCCATGAATTTCTCATAAATTTATTTATGATTGTGAGTCAGCATCTTCGCCGTCAGCATATTGAGGATAAAGCATGTTCATATTCTTATCAAGCAACACACATTCATTAGTTTCTTCAATATATGCATAGCGTTCTCCTTGTAGACTTTTATTGCCGAAATTGAAAAGAATGCCTATTGGCTTTCTTGTAAGCCTCAAATAGTTGAAAAGCTGTGCCCTATGTGCAGGTATAAGTTCCTTTGTAGATTTTAGTTCAATAATTATGTCACCTACAACAATATCCATCCTATAAGATTTGTCCATAAGATGTTTTTTGTAGTAGCAATGCAACATTTTCTCCTGTTCGTTGTCAATGTTCCTGTCGAGTAGCTCTAAATGTAAAGCCTCATTATACATAGCTTCAAGCAGGCCCCATCCCAGGACTGAATGGACTTTCATGGCTGCTCCAATAATCCTATAGACAATATCTTTATATATTTTCGGGTCCATATTAATTTATGAGAAATTCATGGATAATTCAATGGTAATTCATGTGAGCTTAAAGATAAAGGCTCATTTGCTTCTTGTTTTCACCGTGTCTCTCCTCAGCGTGTCGGCAGTGGCGGTGTCTCTGAAACGGAAAAGGTCTTTCAGCGAGCTCAGCTTGCGCCGCCACAGGAAGCCGCCGCCGAACCTGCTCACGTTGCCTTCGAGCCAGTCGTAGCTGTCGCGGATGTAGAACAGATTGAGATACTTGTTGGAGACGGCGGAGAGGCGGTATTCGAGCGAGACGTTGTCGAAGAACGTCTCGTTGTCAAGGGAGGCGTCGGCACCCGATGACAGCTTGCCGCCGATGCTTATCTTCAGGCGGTTGTTCCAGAAACGGCGTGCGAACTTGAACGAGTAGTCAGTGTGCAGCTCGCCGGAGCTGTTGAACGAGTTGTCTACGCCGAAGCCGATGTCAAGCGAGCGCAGTGCCTTGCCCGATATTTGATTTATTTGGCTGTTGAGGAATGCGGAGAGGGCTGAGTTCATGGAGAAGCCCGACGTGTTGCCGTCGGCGAGATACATGCCCGTGGTGAGCATTGTCACAGCCTGCTTGCCCCGTTCCTCCTTCGTCATGGCTTGGAGCTGGTTGTGTATAGTCATGTCCTCGGGCGCGTCGATGGTGAACTCCAAGCCCATGTTTTGCAGCGTTTGCGAAACCTTTACGCCGCACGTGAACTGCACCACGCGCCCGTTGCCCGACTCAGACCCCACTGTCGATTTAGTCTGCTCCGTTGCAGTGAGGTTGAGCGTAGGATTCATGGGGTCGCCTGTAAACTCTATGTAGCTATCCTCAGCTATAGTGAATGTCTTCAATGGAATCACCGGCAGTGCGTATTTCATTTCGCCTGAGCCGATGGTGTATCTGCCGCGCAGGATGATGCCGTCGGTGGTGTTGTATTGCATACGCATGTTGCCGCCGCCCACCACGTCTATGTAGTTGGTCTTGGCTGCATTGAGATAAGCCTCTACGTGCGCCCCCTCGTCGATGCTGAGGCTCAGGTCCATGTTGAGGCCGGTGACGGGCGGACGGTTCACAACGTCGGTCGTGGTGTCGCTGAAGTTCACGAAGTCCACAAGTCCTTGCAGCTGGTTGTCGGTCGTAAGTGGCGAGTCCTTAAGATTATATTTAAGATCGGTGGTTCCGAGCACGTCAACGCGCCCGCGCAGCCTGAGGTTGTCAATCAGTCCGCTTGCCGTTCCGTAGAAATTGATATAAGCCTTTCCGAAAGCCTCCGACCGCGCCGTTTCCTTGGCGTTTATGAGCATGTAGTTGTCGGCTCTCATGCGCACGTTGACAGCCATAGCCGAGAGGTCATGGAAATCTACGTAGCCTTGGATGTTGAGAGGGGAGTCGTTGTTGGCGAAAATCTCAAAGTTTTCAAACTCGATGCGGCTGTCCTTTATGGTCACGGGGTCGTTGGCAAAGCGCACCTGCACGCCGTATGGCTCGCTGAACATGCAGCAGGAGTCGAGATAAAGCTCGCCGTTCACGTCGGGTTTCGACGGCTGCCCTTTCAGGGCGACATTTCCTTCGGCATAACCCTTGAAGCCGATGAGCTTGTCGGGGATGAAGCCGTTGATGAAGTCCATAGGCATGCGGTTGAGCGCCATCGTTGCGTCGAGCACGCCCTTGCCTGCCGAATAATAGGTGCCGGTGAGCGTGCTTATCTCGTCGCCGTCTTTGGTTATGATGCCGTCCACGTAGTGGCTGCCGTCGGTTTTAGGCATGTATGTGAACTCGGTGCCAACGTTGCCGATGGGCGAGTCTTCGTAGGTCATATTCTCTACGTTTACCGATGACGACACCGACAGCTGCTCGGTGGTTTGTATGGCGTGGAAGTCGCCGTCCATGATGCCAGTCACCTTCGGCGCATAAGGCAGCACGGAAAGAATTTGCCCTATGTTCAGCTGGTGCAGGTTCAGGGTCACGTCTTGCAGGGCTTCTGTATCGTCGTCGTTGCTGTAGATTTGGATACCCATGCCGTCGTCGGCGCGCAGCTTCATGTCGGCCCTCACGCGCCTGTCGTCGCCAAGGTAAATGTAGTTGCTGTCGTTGACTGCAAATTCCTTGTAGCCCAAGATTGGTTTGTCGCCGAAGATGTGCAGGCTCACGCCGCTCTCGTGCATCGAAGCCATGAGCCCGAGGCTTGCGCCAAGGCGACCTTGCGCGTCGTAAACGCGGGGCTTTATCCACGTGCCATACTCAGTGAGGGCTCCATCGACAAAGGCGTGGAAAGACACTTGCGGATTCTTGGGTCCGTTGTAAACTTCGAGGCTGTAGGTCATGTTCTTCTGAGCCGACGACACGTTTAGCCTCACGGTGTCTATGCAGATGCTGTCGGCGACGATGCCTTCTGCCAAGGCTTTGCCGTTGATGCCGTCGGTTGGCGACGACGAGAAGTCGAGCATGACGTTGTTAAAGTCAAGCCCGTAGTGGTGAAGACCGCGGGCTATGAAATTGTCGTTGCCTGTGGTCATGTATAGTTGCATTGTCGGCAGTTTGCCGCGCAGCCTCTCCTGGTCGATGTTGCGGCTCTTTATCTGCCTCTGCGCCTCGTCGGCAAAAGTGGTGAAGCGGTTTATGAGACTCTCGTAACCGCCGTGTGAGTTTAGTTTGAGGTGGAAGTCATTACAATCGACTACGGCGTGGGTGGTGTCTCTTGTTGTAAGAATATCGAGCACCACGTCGTTTGGGCGATAAAGCTTTGTGCCCTCGCTTATCGTTATGTCGGACAACAGGCCTTGGGCTTTGTAATATTTATTAAGGTCGGTGGCTACGTCCACGGTTCCGCAAACCGACACCGTGAGCGGGTCGCTCACGAAGCCCAGCCCTTGCAGGTCGGCATGGGCGAGGTCACAGCTCAGTGTGGCGCGCATCATTTTGCCGCCGGCGAGGGCGTCAATGCCCAGCAGTCCGCGGAAAAGGCGATTGTGGCTGTCGGCATTGACAATGATGTGTCCGTTGCGAGCCTGCGCCGTGAGCTTTATGTTGTCGAGGTTGTAGCGGTCGTATTGGAAACCTTTTATTTCAGCCACGGCGTTCACCGATGTGCGTGGCGACATGAAGTCGGTTCCTGCGCCGCGGGCGTTGATGGTGCCTGTGAACGGGCGTATCGGCTGGTGCTTAATGAAGTGGGCTATGGGCAGACGGCGCGCCGTGAGCTTGGCGTTGTAAGCCATGCGTGCCGCGTCAAGGCTCACAGAGCCTTGCAGCGAGCCTCCGCCTTGGGTTGCCGTGAAGCGAGATGCATAGCGGTCGCCGTCTATGTTCACATTGCCCTTGAAGCCGATGCCTTGCGGGATGTTCACCGTTTGTTTTACGTTTTTAGGCAGCATGGCGGTTATGAAGCCGAGGTTGCCCGTGTGCGCGTCGACGTTGACGTCGGCTTTCAAGTGCTTGGTGTCAGTGATGTTGCTCAGGAAGCCGTCGGCATTCACTTTCAGAATGCCCGGCAGGTTGGCGTAAAGTTGCTTTATGTGCATCTTTTGCAGGTTGCCTTTTGCCTTTGCGTTTACCACGAGCGGCACTCTGGGCAGGTTGGCAGCAAGCTCCTTGGGCATGTAAGGCGAGGCGAGGGTCAAGAGGTCCTGCCGCCCTATTGTGCCTCGGATGGTGGCGTTGAGGCTGCCGGGCGCACTGTCGGCAAAGGCGTTCATGTCCATCGTGAAGCCTACGGCGAGGTTGCTCGTCGGTGTGTATAGTCGCAATGACGGCAGGGCAAGCTGCGTGCTGTCCATAGAAAAAGGCCCAACGAGGCTGCTCACCGCCAGTCCGCATTTCTCCCTGAACGAGCCGTTGCGCAGGCTGACGTAGAGCTTGGGCGAGCAGAAATAAAACGAGTCGGCTCGCAAGGAGAGATTTGACAAAGCAATGTGGTTGGGGTCGAAGCCTTCGCCTTTAGGTTGGAATGTCTGGTCGAAGTTGAGCCATCCGCCAGTCCAGTCGATGCTGCTGACCGAGTAGAGGCTTTTGTACAGGTCAAGGTAAACGCCCTGCGCCTTGCCGATGTTCATCATCAGCCCCACGCTTATGCTGTCGCCGGGCGTTCGTAGGGCGAAGGCAACGTTCTTAATCTTAAGGTTGTCGAGGTTTATTTTCCAGAAGTTTTGGCTTGGCGTGGTGTCGGGCTTAGCCGTGTCGGCAAGCTCAACGAGCAACGAGGCATCGTCGAGCAGGGCATTGTTTACGTGCACGTGCTCTTTGCTGAGGTCAATGCCGTGTGCCTTTAGCTTCAGGTTGCCCACGTCGCCGCTTATGCGTACATTGCTTATGAAGTGGGTGGTGTTCACTTTCATCTGTTGCAATGACAGCTCGTCCACCATCACCTGGCTTTTCAATAGCGGCAGCAGCTGCACGTCGGCAACGGCTCGCCCCACGTGGGCAACGGTGTCGATGCGCCCCTTTACAGAGTCGTTTTGTTCCAAGACCTTTACTTCTTCCAGCGCAAGGTCGAGCGGGAAGGCGAGGCGCACTTGCCCCACGCTTATCTCCATGCCTGTCTTCTCGGACGCTATGGTAGCAGCCTTCTTTACCGCCCAGTTCTGGAAGGGTGGAAAATAGAACAACAGAAACAATATTATCAAGAGTGTGACAAGGGAACCGACGGCGATGCCTGCCCACTTAGCTATTTTCTTCATGCAACGAGCTCATGTGATGGTAAGACTTGCAAAATAAATAAAAATCTTCGACATTTGGAACATTTTGCCCGTTTATTTTTCACGATTGGCTGGATTTGCAGGCGGTGAACAAGCTAATGATTTGCAGGCGGTGAACAAGCCAATGATTTGCAGGCGGTGAACAAGCCAATGATTTGCAGGCGATGAAGCAATGTAGTGAATGCCGCTGTAATAATAAAAACCCGCCTCAGCTGTTTCGCAGTGTGGGGCGGGTTTGCATAGGTCGCGAGCCTTGCGGGCTCACGGTTTGTATCCTCTGTGTTTATTCGAATGGGTTTTCGGTTGGGTAAGGCAGAGCCTTCGGGTGATTATACTGTATGTCCTTGATTCCGAGGTATCGGAATACCTCAAAGAGCGTCTTGCCTACATGGGCGAAGGCTACGGCTCCGTGGTGCGGAAAATGTTTCTCGATGAGCACATGGCGGTAGAAACGCCCCATCTCAGGGATGGCGAAGATGCCGATGCCGCCGAACGAGCGTGTAGGAACGTCAAGCACTTCGCCCTGCGCGATGTAAGAACGGAGCTGACCCTCGCTGTCGCATTGCAGGCGGTAGAAGGTGATTTGGCTTGGGGCGATGTCTCCTTCCAGCGTACCGCGTGTGAAGTCGGGCTTTCCGCCGTTCTCGAGCAGGCGGTTCTGTATGAGCTGATACTTGATGGCTCGGTTGGCGCACATCTTGCACGACGGCGTGTTGCCGCAGTGGAAGCCCATGAACGTGTCGGTGAGCTTGTACTTGTCGCCGTATTTCTTCACTATGTCCTCGTCGTAGATATACTTTGGCGTAGAGTTGTTTATGTCGAGCAAGGTCACGGTGTCGCCGCTTGCGCACATGCCGATGTATTCTGACAGGGCTCCGTAGATGTCTACCTCGCAAGCCACGGGTATGCCGCGCGTCACCAATCGGGAGTTGACATAGCAGGGCTCAAAGCCAAACTCCTTGGGGAAAGCAGGCCAGCACTTGTCGGCAAAAGCCACAAACTGACGGCTGCCTTTGTGCTCCTCAGCCCAGTCGAGCAGTGTGATTTCAAACTGTGCCATGCGCGGCAGCAGTTCCTCGTAATATCTGCCTTCGCCCATCTCCTTTCTCATGTCCTCGCATACGGCAGGAATGCGCTTGTCGTCCTTGTGCTGGCGATAGGCTACGAGCAGGTCGAGCTCAGAGTTTTCCTCAATCTCCACGCCGAGCTCGTAAAGCCCCTTGATGGGCGCGTTGCAGGCGAAGAAGTCTTGCGGGCGCGGGCCGAACGTGATTATCTTCAAACCTTTGAGGCCTATGACTGTGCGTGCCACGGGCACAAAGTCTTCTATCATCTTGGCTATGTCCTCAGCCGTGCCCACGGGGTAAGAAGGAATGTAGCTGTTGAGGTGGCGCATGCCGAGGTTATAGGAGCAGTTGAGCATGCCGCAGAAAGCGTCGCCGCGGCCGTTTATCAGGTCGCCGTCGCCTTCGGCAGCGGCTACGAACATCACCGGGCCGTCGAATTTCTGCGCAATCTCAGTTTCAGGAGTTTCGGGGCCGAAGTTGCCGAGGAAAACCACGAGGGCGTTGCAGCCCTGCGCCTTCACGTCAGCCACGGCTTTGAGCATGTCCTGCTCGTTCTCCACGGTTGTCTGGCAATCGTAGATTTCGCCTTTATAGGCTTTTACGATGTTCTCACGGCGCTGTGTTGAGAGCTTGATAGGAAAACAGTCGCGGCTCACGGCAATGATGCCGAGCTTGACTGTGGGAATGTTAGTGCTATTCATAATGCTTGTTTTGTTTATGGTTGCTTGTTTATGGGCCTACTGGGCCTACTATGCCTACTATGCCTACTATGCCTATTATGCCTACTATGCCTAATAGGCTTACTATGCCTATACCTTATCTAAGATTTCTTTCCATCGGTCGTAGGCTGCCTTGTATTGGGCTTGGTGCTTGGTGTCGGGCTCGATGACGGCGAGTTTCTTCAGCGTTGCGAATGCCTCGTCGTGGTCTTTGTAGATGCCGGCTCCGATGCCTGCGCCTTTCGCCGCTCCCACGCTGCCGTCGGTTTCATATAGCTCGATGGTGGCTCCGCTGGTTGAGGCGAGCGTGTCGCGGAAGACGGGGCTGAGGAACATGTTGGCACGCCCGGCATGTATGGTGCTGATGTCCATGCCCATGCCGCGCATTATCTCCATGCCATAGCAGAAGCTGAAGACGATGCCTTCCTGCTCGGCGCGCATGATGTGGGCGCGGGTGTGCTTGTTGAAGTTGATGCCGTGGATGGAGCAGCCCAGGTCTCGGTTCTCCATCACTCTTTCCGCGCCGTTGCCGAAAGGAATGATGGTTATGCCGTCGCTGCCCACAGGCACTGTTGCCGCCAGGTCGTTCATGTCGGGATAAGACAAGCCGGCTTGCGCCACGTTGCGGTGAACCCACGAGTTGAGGATGCCGGTGCCGTTGATGCAAAGCAGCACGCCGAGGCGCGTCAGGGGCATGGCAGGAGACTTTGCCTGTCGTCCTTTGCCGTTCACCTCGTAGTTGACGTGCGCGAAGGTGTTGACACGGCTCTTTGGGTCGTAGTTCACTTCGCCGAGCACGCCGTACACCACTCCGCTTGTTCCAGCCGTTGAGGCAATCTCGCCCGGATTGAAGACATTCAGGCTGACGGCGTTGTTGGGCTGGTCGCCGGCACGATAGCTTATGGGCGTGCCTTCTTTCAGTCCCGTTTCCCTGGCGGCTTGGCGGCTCACCTCGCTCTGTATGGAGAAGGTGGGCACGGTGTCGGCAAGCAGATGGCGGTCGAAGCCGAAATAGTCGAGCAGAAACTGTGCCGGCTGCTTTTCCTTGAAATCCCAGAACATGCCTTCCGAGAGTCCTTCGACCGTGGTGTTGACTGTGCCGCTGAGCCGCATGGCGATATAGTCGCCGGGCAGCATGACCTTGTCGATTTTCTCATACACGTCGGGCTCGTTGTCTTTCACCCACGCCAGTTTCGCGGCTGTGAAGTTGCCCGGCGAATTGAGCAGATGGCTGAGGCACATCTCGCTGCCGAGCTCTTTGAAAGCCTTCTCGCCGTAGGGCACGGCTCGCGAGTCGCACCAAATGATGCTGTCGCGCAGGGCTTTCTGGTTCTTGTCCACGCACACGAGTCCGTGCATCTGATACGAGATGCCTATCGCCTTTATGTCTTCGCCCTTGGCTCCTGTCTCGTCCATGACCTTGGCAAGCGAGAGCTTGGCGTAGTCCCACCACGATTGCGGGTCTTGTTCAGCCCATCCAGCCTTTACAGCCTTGATGGGAGCTTCGTTCTTGGGATAGAAAGCCGAGGCGGCTATTGCCCCGCTGTCGGTTTCGACAAGCGAAGCCTTGACGCTGCTGCTGCCTATGTCCAGTCCTAATAGATATTGTTTCATGGCGTTATTTTCCCTTTCTCCACAGTTTAGTCATGTCCTCAAGTGTCTTGCCCTTTGTTTCAGGCACGAGCTTCCAAACGAAGATGGCTGCAATGACGCAGATGGTGCCGTAGAGCCCGTAGGTGAACCAATGGCCGAAGTCGTCGCCCTTGACAAGGTGCATGTTGAACATCGGCACGAACGATGAGGACACTATGAAGTTGAAAATCCACTGGAATGCCACGGCAATGGCTACTGCTGCGCCACGTATGGTGTTGGGGAATATTTCGGCAATGAGCACCCAGCATATCGGGCCCCATGAGAACATGAAGCTTGCCGAGTAGACCATTATGGAGAGCATGGTGATGGTGCTCAGGGCTTGGTTGCCAAAGGTCAGCGCCACGCCGAAGGCTCCTATTGCCATGCCTATGGAGCCACAGATGAGCAGCGGCTTGCGCCCCACCTTCTCTACGGTGAACACGGCGACGAGGGTGAACGTGATGTTGACCACACCCATGATGACGGTTTGCATCATCGGGTTGGACATGCCCATGTCGGAGAATATGCGCGGGGCATAATAGAGCACGGCGTTGATGCCTACTGCCTGTTGGAAGACGGAGAGCATGATGCCTATGAAGATGCACATGAAGCCATAGGAGAAAAGTTTTTCCGTCTTCGTGGTTATGGTGTTCTTTATCTCGCTGAGCGTTTCGGCTGCCGCGGCAGCGCCGTTGATGCGCGTGAGAATCTTCAGCGCCTTGCTGTCCTGGTGCACCATGACGAGGTAGCGCGGCGTTTCGGGCACAAAGCAGATGAGGATGGTGAAAAGTCCTGCCGGCACGCATTCGGAGCCGAACATGTATCTCCAGCCCGTGGTGATGGTCCAAGGGTCGCTGCCGGGCATGACGGCTGAAACGCCTTGACCTATCGACTCGATGACAGGGTTGGTGTGGTCGCCGAGAATCATGAAGTTGACGAAATAGACCACCAGCTGACCGAAGATGATTGCGAACTGGTTGAAACTGACCAGCATGCCGCGGATGTTGCTCGGCGCTATCTCGCCTATGTACATAGGGCAGATGGCTGATGCCATGCCCACGCCTATGCCGCCGAGGATGCGGTAAAGGTTAAAAGCCACGAGCAAGTCCCACGTGGGTTTGCCCTTTGGCAGAAGTCCGAAGGTTTCGGGATACATGCTTCCCCATGCCGAGATGAAGAAACACACGCCGGCGAAGATGAGCGAGCGCTTGCGCCCGAACTTGCCGGCAAAGATGCCTGAGAGGGCTGAGCCGATGATGCAGCCGATGAGTGCCGACGACGACGTGAAGCCGTGCATGAAGTCGGTGTAACGGAAGTCGGGAGCACCGAGGAAGAAAGCTTGAAGCCCCTTCTCGGCTCCTGAGATGACGGCTGTGTCGTAGCCGAATAGGAGGCCGCCCAAGACGGCGACCATGACGATTGCTGTGAGGTAGAATTTGCTGCCTTTTTGTTGGTTTATCATTGTTTTCAGGGTTATTCGCATGCAAAAGTAATATATATCTTTTGTTTATGCAAATAATATCCGCAAAAAAGCAGTTTTTTTAAGTCCGGCCTTGCTTAGCAGTGCTTCCTCGAATAGAGGTCCATGTTATCAGAAGGCTTGAAGACTATCTTCTCGTGCGCCTCGATGGTTATCTTCTCCTTTGTCTGTGGGTTTATGCCTTGGCGCTCAGGCACTTGCTTTACGAAAAAGCGTCCGAAGTCGGGCAGGGCGAGCTCCCTGTCGCCCTTTACGAGGTTGTCGGCAATCACGCCGAACACTGCGTTTACATATTTAGCTGCGTCAGCCTTAGTAATCTCGGCGCGCTGCGCCACCTGTGCTATCAATTCTGTTCTGTTCATCTTACTTGGCTTATTATATTAATTAATGTGTGTGCAAAGATACTCAAAAAATCCTCATCTGAGCTTGTCGGCGTAGAATTTTATCGCCTCGCGGGCTATTTTTTCCGCTTCCTCAATAGAGCAGTCGAGCTTTCCGCCGCTGGCGTTGAAGTGTCCTCCGCCGTTGAAGAATCGCTTCGCCATGTCCTCCACCGAGAAGTTGTCCACCGAGCGCAGGCTCACCCAGATGCGGTTTTTCACGCGGTCGTCCTCCCTCATGGAGATGCTGCATTTCAGCCCCTTAATCCTCAGCGGCTCGTTGACGAGTCCCTCGGCGTCGCCTCGCACGAAGTGGTAGTCCTTCATCTCCTTTCGCGTCAGCGTGTAGTAGCTGGCGTGCAGGTCGTCGAAGACGTTAAGCTTTTGCGACATCAGGTATCCGCGCAGGCGTATTGCCCAGGGCGAATAGTTGTTGTAGACGTTGCGGTAGATCTTGTCCTTGTCGATGCCCTTTGTGAGCAGCTGGCAGATGATGAAATAGATTTCGGGCCGCGTTGAGTTGTAGGTGAAACCGCCCGTGTCGGTCATCATGCCGCAGTAGGCAGGCGTGGCAAAGAGGCGTGAGAGCTTTTCGAAGCCGCCCAGCTGCCAGACTATGCGGAACACTATCTCCGACGTGGAGCTGAGCTCGGGGTACGAGACCTTCAGCTTGCAGCTGATGTCGAGCCCGAGGTGATGGTCGAAGACTATGCGTTCGGCGTTGCATTGCTGCAACTCAGCCTCCAGCTCCTCCGTGCGCGACATCTGATTATAGTCCAGGCAGAACAGCAGGTCGCAGTCCTTCAGCATAGCCTTCACTTCGTCGGCATGCTTGTCGTAGCGCACGATGCGGTCGCTGCAAGGCAGCCAGTGCAGGAAGTCGGGGAAGGCGTTAGGCACTATTATTGCCGCATCCTTGCCGTAACGTTCGCGCAGGTAAGCCGCCCACGCCAGGCACGAGCCGAGGGCGTCGCCGTCGGGATGTGAGTGGCCAGTCAGCACTATGTGTTTGGCGGCATTGACGCTGCTTTCCAGCAGCTGCGCCTCGTCGGTTGTAAGAAGGTTCAAATCCATAATGGGTGCAAAGTTACTAAGAAAAGCCCAACTTGCCGCGCTTCGTGGCGGAAAAAATATCTGCTTGCCTTTTTATTGTTAATCAATTCTAATTTCATGCAGCGGTTGCTTGTCTTTACGTTTGTTTTCATTAACTTTGCAATCGCTTTTGGAAGGTTGGCAGAGTGACCGAATGCGCTAGACTCGAAATCTGGTATACCCATTACGTGGTATCGGGGGTTTGAATCCCTCACCTTCCGC
>CAZZNO010000071.1:6299-14481 GCA_964655685.1 uncultured Prevotella sp. | reverse complement strand
CAGGCTCATGCGGCTATTCACGACAGAGAAAGGTAGAAAGATTCGCACCAGAACCGCCTGTGTGTTAAAATATTAACAATCAGGCAACTCGTAAGCCGTTCGTAAAAAGAAGTTCCTAATTTTTAAAAAAAATGAGAAAAAAAGTGGAGAAATATTTGGTTGTTTGCTTTTTTTGCTTTATTTTTGCAACTGTGTTTTAAAAAAGCCTATGTTCTAAAACTAAAAAATTCTAAATACATGAACAACGAGCAGCTAATAATGAATGCCAATCGCGTGATTGAGCAACTGCAAAAAGCGCCGACAGAGTTCACACGCGAAGACATTATAAACTTCGTAAAGAAGAACAACATCCGCCAGGTAAACTTTATGTATCCGGGCGGAGACGGCAGAGTGAAGACTCTCAACTTCGTCCTATCCGACCTCGACTACCTGCGCACCATCCTCACCAATGGCGAGCGCGTTGACGGCTCAAGCCTGTTCTCCTTCATCGAGGCAGCAAGTTCCGACCTCTATGTCCTCCCACGCTACGCCACGGCGTTCATGGATCCGTTCAGCGAAAAACCCACACTGTGCATGCTCTGCTCGTTTTTCAACCGCGACGGGCAACCGCTGGAATCGTCACCGGAGCACACGCTGCGCAAAGCTATCAAGGCGTTCCACGACACCACGGGCATGGACTTCGAAGCAATGGGCGAGCTGGAATACTACGTCATAAAGCCCGCCGAGCCCGACTTCAAGGCACGCGACCAGCACGGCTACCACGAAAGTGCGCCATACGCCAAGATGGGGGCGTTCCGACAGAAGTGCATGGAGTACATTGCCAAGGCTGGAGGACACATCAAGTACGGACACTCCGAGGTGGGCAACTTCGAGCAAGACGGCTTGCTATATGAGCAAAACGAGATAGAGTTCCTCCCCATCAACGCCATGCAGGCTGCCGACGAGCTGATAATAGCAAAATGGGTGATAAGGAACCTCGCCTGGAGAGAGGGGCTGAACGTGACCTTCGCACCGAAGATAACCACCGGCAAAGCCGGATCGGGACTACACGTGCACATGCGCCTGATGAAAGACGGGCAGAACATGCTCCTCACCGACGGCAAACTGAACGAAAACGCACGCCGAGCCATTGCCGGATGCATGGATCTGGCGCCAAGCCTCACCGCGTTCGGCAACAAGATTCCGACCAGCTACTTCCGACTGGTGCCACATCAGGAAGCCCCCACGAACATCTGCTGGGGCATGAGCAACCGCTCAGCGCTCGTGCGCGTCCCGCTCGGCTGGACATCGGGCAGAGACATGAGCCGCGAAGCCAACCCCCTGGAGCAGGAGGTGCCCTACGAGGAGCGGGGAAGCGTGAAGCAGACATTCGAAATTCGTTCGGGCGACGGCTCTGCCGACGTCTACCAATATATTGCCGCCCTATGCGTGGCGTGCCGACACGGTTTCGAGATGAAAGACGCGCTCGACGTGGCTGAAAAAGCCTATGTCGACGGCGACATCAACGACCCGGCACACAAGCAACGCCTTGCCCAACTGCCTCAGCTGCCCGACAGCTGCGCCGCATCTGCCGACAGGCTTGCCGAACAGCGCAAGGCTTACGAGGAACACGGCGTGTTCTCGCCGCTGATGATTGACGGCATAATAAACGAACTGCGAGCCTACAAAGACCGCACACTGCGCCACGACGTGGCTAACGACCGACGCGAGATAACCCTGCTCGTGAACCGCTACTTCCACTGCGGCTAAGAAGCAGCTTCTCGCTACTCTCATGCGAAAAACGCCCGGACACCATACCGGGCATTCTGACATTAAGCAAAAAAATAATTCAACTAACAAGTAAATTTTATACATGAACCTGAAATTAACTTCGAAAAGGCAGACCGTGCTGTTGGCATGCACACTGTCCTTGTTCGCGCCCGTGACCGGCATTGCGCAAGGTCAGACGCAAAGAGCCGCCGTGACGGCAAACAGGCAACAATCTGCTCAACAAGCCAGCTCGCAACTGAGAGGACGCGTGGTTGACAATGAGGGAGTGGGCGTTCCGGGCGTAACCATCTACGCAAAAAACAAAAAGGCTCTGGCTGTGACCGACGCTGACGGCCACTTCACCATCCCCACCCCAGCCAGAGGAACCACGCTGAGTTTCACGTCCATCGGCATGAGGGCAAAAACCGTAACCTATCGTGGTGAAGCTACACTGAAAATATTGATGGAAGAAGACCAGAACGAACTGGAAGACGTTGTGGTGACCGGTGTGGTGAACAAGATGAAGGAGAGTTTCACCGGTTCTGCTTCTACCTTCACGGGCAGCGAGCTGAAATCCGTAGGCACGCAGAACGTCATCTCCAGCTTGAAAACCCTCGACCCGTCTTTCAACGTGCTGGACACTGAGTTCGGTTCTGACCCTAACCACATGCCGAACATCGAGATTCGCGGAAAATCCAGCCTCATCAGTACTCGTGACGAGCTTGCCGAGGACCCCAACCAGCCGCTGTTCATCCTCGACGGCTTCGAATCGTCGCTTGAAGCCATTTATAATCTCGATATGAACCGCGTCGCCTCCATCACCATCCTGAAAGACGCCGCTTCTACAGCCATCTACGGCTCAAAGGCTTCAAACGGCGTAGTGGTAGTGGAGACCATACGCCCTAAGTCGGGCAAGCTGCACCTGTCTTACAACGGCAACGCAAACATACAGTGGGCCGACCTCACCAGCTATAACCTCATGAACGCATCTGAGAAGCTGGAGTTTGAAAAGCTCGTTGGCCGCTACAGCAACTTCAACACCACCGACCAGGAAATCAGGCTCATGCAGTCGTACAACGACAAGCTCGCCGACATAGCACGCGGCGTTGACACCTATTGGCTGTCAGAGCCTCTGCAAACCGGCATCAACCACCGCCACTCCATCTATGCCGACGGCGGTGAAGGAGCATTCATGTTCGGACTGGGTCTCTCATACAACGGCATCAGCGGTGTCATGAAAGAGTCGAAACGTAACAACATCAGCGGAAACATCGACCTTACATACCGTCTGAACAAGCTGCAATTCACCAACAAGTTTTATCTTGACAACACCGACAGCCAGAACCCAATCGTGTCGTTCTCGTCATACGCCAACGCCAACCCGTACTACATGAAAAGAAACGAAGACGGCGAAGTGGAGAAATGGCTCGAATACAACGACGACATCAGGGCTGCAAACCCGCTTTACAACGCTGCGCAAAACAGCTATAACAAGAGCGGCGGCTTCTCTCTGTCAGACAAATTCATAATGGAGTATAATCCGACACGTGAGATGAAGATCCGCGCCCGCTTCGGACTCACTCACAACAACAACAACACAAAAGCATTCACCTCGCCGCGAGACACCCGCTACAACCAAACCGAATACACCAAGCGCGGTTCTTACAGCTACAACGAGACCAAGATCAACAAGTATGAAGGTGAGCTCACTTATACCTACGCCAAGGTGCTGAAAGACGTTCACACGTTCAACCTCGCACTGGGCGGATACCTCTCGCAAACCGACACACAGTCTAACGGCTATTCAGCTGTAGGCTTCCCTGTGGGCGACTACACGCTCCCCTCGTTTGCCAACGGCTATCCCGACGGAGGCAAGCCAAGCTATTATGAGACCACAAGCCGCTCGGTGAGCGGATATGCCATCGGTAACTACGCTTACGACAACCGCTACCTGCTCGACTTCAGCTACCGCGTAAACGGTTCATCGGTATTCGGACGCAACAAGCACTACATCAACACATGGGCTGTCGGTCTGGCTTGGAACCTGCACAACGAAAAGTTCATACGCAAGCACCTCAAGGGCGTTTCCATGCTGAAGCTCCGCGCCTCCATCGGTAACCCGGGTAACCAGAACTTCTCGTCATCGGCTACAATCACCACATTCCGCTACAACTTCAATTCGTTCAACTATTTCGGAATGACCACCTCCCTGGATCAGCTGGGCAACCCCAACCTGGAGTGGCAGACCACGCTCGACCGCAACGTCGGTTTCGACATCACCATACTGAACGACCGCTTGAAACTCGTCGGCGACTATTATTACAAGACCACCGACCCGCTGCTCATCACCATCGACATGCCTGCTTCTTCCGGCGCTACAAACAACCAGATTTACAAGAACTTCGGTAAGCAGACCTCTCAGGGCTTCACCGGACAGGCTTCTTACTACATTATCCGCAAAATGAAGCAACGCTTCTGGTGGTCGGTAAGAGGTACCATACGCACAGGCACCAGCAAGCTTTCGGGCATTGGCAACAAGCTTGAATCGTTCAACTCGCAAGAGCGTGAAGGCGCAAACAGGTCTACCAAGCGTTACTACGATGGTGCCAACCCAGACGCCATCTGGGCAGTGCGCTCAGCAGGTATCGACCCCGCAACAGGACGTGAAATATTCATAAAGAAGGACGGAACAACCACTTACGACTTCTCTTACGACGACGAAGTAATCATCCACAACAGCCGCCCGACAATAGAGGGTGTGCTCGGAACCAGCTTCTCTTGGAAGGGATTCTCCATGAACGCCGACTTCCGCTACCGCGCAGGCGGCTATTCGTTCAACTCTGTGCTGTTCAACAAGGTTGAAAACATCAGCACCTCGTCGCTGATTTACAACCAAGACAGGCGCGCCCTGTACGACCGCTGGCAGAAACCGGGCGACCACGCACAATTCAAGAACATCGCCAACTCCGTTTCCACTCCTATGTCGTCACGCTTCGTGCAGAAAGACAACTCCTGGTCGCTGGAAGCACTCCGCGTGGGTTATGAATTCTCGCCCGAACTGGCTCACAGCCTGGGCATGAGCTCTGTACGCATCAACGCATATATGAACGACCTGTTCCGCATATCTACCATAAAGCAGGAGCGCGGTACTTCATATCCTTACGCACGCAGCGTTTCATTCGCCCTTTCTTTAACACTTTAATAAAGCATCATCATGAAACTGAAGACATATATCATCGGCTTGACCGTAGTTCTTGGCGGCGTGTGCAGCAGCTGCACCGACTGGCTCGACACCAAGCCTAACGACAAGCAAAGCGAAGAACAGCAATTCGCTAACAAAGACGGATTCTATTCGGCTGTGAACGGCGTCTATAACCGCATGGCAAGCTCATCGCTCTACGGGGAGAACCTTTCGTATGGAGCCATCGACATCCTGGGGCAATACTACACCGTCGAGCAGGACGACCAGGGCAGCTACTACGAGTATCTGCGCGCACTCACCAATTGGGACTACAACCAGGAAGGCGTTTCCTCTACGCTTAGCTCTACCTGGAACGCCGCCTACTCCACCATCATGAACATCAACGTGGTGCTGGAAAACATAGAAACACGCGGACAGAACGGCATTCTCCCGCAAAGGGAATACCAGATGCTTAAGGGCGAAATGCTTGCCGCACGTGCCATGATTCACCTGGACATGCTCCGCCTGTTCGGCCCAATCTATGAGAAGAACCCCGAAGGACGCGGCATTCCTTACAACGACAGCACCGACCCGCAAATACTGCCCATCCTCACGGCGAAAGACGTGCTGGAGAACCACATCCTGAAAGACCTGCAGGAAGCCGAAGGGCTCTTGATCAACTCTGACCCCGTGGTGACCGATGGTCCAATGGCTGAATACGACGAGGTAAACATGGACAACTCCATGCGCTACCGCCAGCTCCGCCTCAACTATTATGCAACCGTGCTGCTCACCGCACGTGCTTACCTGTGGGGTGGCGACTACGAGCATGCCCTGACTGAAGCTCAAAAGCTGACCGACGACCCGAAGGTGCGCCAGTTCTTCCCGGCAGTGGACCAATCAACCCTGCTCGGCAACTATAACGACCCTGACCGCATGTTCTCAACAGAGGTTCTCTTTGGCTATTACGACAAAGACAGAGGCGACATCTACGACTATACATTCGGTGGTGCAAACACCGGAAACGGCTTGCTCATACCGCGCAGCGGATATGTGAACGAGATCATGTTCAAAGGATATGGCTCTGACGGCGATGACATACGCCTGAAATCACAATGGGAGCTGGGCGAGACCTTGGACGGCAAGCAGAGCATGAAGCTCACCAAGTTTAAGGACATTAACGACCAGCGCAGGAGCAATGCCGAAAGCGACAGGGAAGACGAGTCTGAAGTGCTGAAAGTGCAGAAATTCTACGGCACGTTCTGCTCGCTCATCAAGCTCAGCGAAGCTTATTATATCGCTGCCGAGGCAGCCACAAAGACAGGCGACCTCGCAAGCGGCTGGAAATATCTTGATGCAATCCGTACATCACGCGGCTGCCCCGGATATGCCGGCAATGCCGAGACGTTCTTCTGGAATTTGCTCACTACGGAGTACGTACGCGAGTTCGTAGGCGAGGGACAGAAGTTCTTCTACTTCAAGCGCCGCAATCTTGGTTTCGACAACGACTTCAACGGCCGTCAGGAAATAGACGTGGTCACGCCTCCACCATTGCCTTGGTTCCCACCATCGCATGACTACACTGATCACGCTACAGACGAAGAAAAAGCAAAACGCTTCGTGGCTCCTCTGCCCGAAAGCGAGCTGAACAACCGTTAATCACAAAATAAAAACGACAAAATACTTATGAAAGCAAAATGGATATTGCCGATTCTTGCCTTGGCAAGCGTCATCTCGTCTTGCAAGGAAGATACTATCGACGCGTACGAATCGGACTACGCCAAAATATATTTCCAAGATCAAACATCATCCGGTGCTAACGGCGCGGAGGGATATTCCAACTCCACAAAGTTCTCCTTCGTAAACCGCGACCTGGATTGGAAATCAGTGGTGTTCAGAGGCACGGTGAGGCTCATGGGAAACGTAGCTGACCACGACCGAGCATGCAAAGTGGTGGTAGACGACGAAAACACAACCATGATAGCCGGCGAAGACTACGAGATTAACCTCGACACGCTGCAAATAAAGGCCGGCGCCAATCGCGGATACATTGGCGTACGCTTCCTGCGCAGTGCCAACATCAAGAAAGAAGCCAAGAAGCTCACTTTGAAGCTCTTGCCAAACGAGAACTTCGACATCTTGGAAGCCTACAAGGCAACCAACGTATGGTCTAACACCTCGGCTGACACCATCGACGGCTCACGCTACTGCTTCACCATCGACGAGATTTACAAGAAGCCAAACAACTGGGACCGCGTAGGTGCCGGCACCTTCTTCGGCGAATGGACGGCTACCAAGTATGCTTACATCAACAACCTCTTCGGATTCACCACAACCGACTGGGAATGGCAGAGCAACAAGATTTCGAAGGCACGCATGCCTTACTATGCTTCAACGCTACAGAAAGACTTGCAGCAGAAAGCCGATGCAGGAGAGCCCGTCTATGATGAAGACGGAAACTACATGCAGCTTGGAGACGGCTACAAAGTGAATTACGACAATGTGAACGTAAAACAATAATAACGAAACAGACATGAACAAGTATATATCCAAACTCATGCTTGCCTTGGGACTATGCACGCTGTTCGCTTTCAGCGCATGTTCCGACGACAAAGGCAACTATACTTATGACGAAAAGAATGTCATTACAATAGAAAATATCCCTGCACAGACGTCTCTGCTGGCAGGAGCCGAATACATTGACATTAAGCCCGTCATAACCTCGTCGATAGATGGCGTCATCAGCGACAACGACCCAAACTATTCGTTCACCTACAAACGGAAGGACTCTGAAGGCAACTGGGTGGACATGGGCGATACAAAGAATCTCTACCTCCTGGCAACCCTCAGCGCAGGAACGCACAATTGCTACTTCGCCGTGACCGACAAACGCACGGGCGTGCAGACCATAACCCCGTTCACGCTCCGCGCAACCACCATCACTTCAGAAGGCTGGCTCGTGCTCTGCAACGAAGGCCCTGACGAGAAGGCGCGCATGGACATGCTCTCGCAAATCTCTGTTGGGCGAATTATTCCTACCCACGACATCCTGCGCACGGAGAGCGACGTTCCCCAACTGTATCACGCCACCCAAATAGGCTACGTGAGGACATACGCCAACTTCGGCAGCAAACTGGTGATGCTGACCGAGACCGGTTCTTATCTCATCCCGACAGCCGACAACAGGGCTTACGGCGAAATAACCACCGTCACGCCTGCCGACGAGCTGAAGATAAACCAGTTCCTGGCTCC
>CAZZNO010000071.1:0-6199 GCA_964655685.1 uncultured Prevotella sp. | reverse complement strand
GCTTACGGCGACGCACTGCTTTACGACACTGACAACAAACGCTTCATCAAGTGGAGCAGTAAAGGTCTGAACGAGAACGTAGGTAGAACCGACGACGACTCGCAAGGAATCACACAGAGATGCACTCCGCTGGTAGACCCGACATCAGGAAAGAAATTCAGTTTCCAGACGGGCATGGACTTGGTTTGCATGCTTAACACTGCCAACCCTTCAGGTACCGTATATTGCATCATGAAGGACGGAAACAAACGCCACGTCTATGCCATCGACGTAATCACTGACGAGTTCAGGCAGCTCGATGCCTTCGAAGACATTCAGGCTCCAAACTTCGACAAGGCTACATGCTTTGCCGCAAGCTCTCAGTATTCAGTGATTTACTATGGCTATCAGAACAAGATTTATTCTTATAACCTGAGCACAAAAGCAACTTCCGAAATCACACTCGGCGCTAACGAGGAAGTCACCATGCTGAAATTCAACCACTACGACGAGCCGTGGGGCGTGGGAAGCCAAATCGGCGCCAGTTTCTTGAAGAACCTGGACGAAGATACCCGCAACATCTATCTGGCTCGTGAAAGGCAGCTCATCGTGGGCACGTACGATTCGTCCGTCACCGACAACAACGGCGGTATCTTGCGCTTCTACGAAGTGAGCAACGGCGGAATGACGCTGACACTGAAGAAAGACAAAGACGAAAACAACGCCGACCGTACATGGGAGTTCAAGGGCTTTGCCAAGATTAAGGACGTGCGTTACAAGGAAGTTTTGTAATATCACATGCGACACATTTTGCATATTGTTATGATAGTGGCGGCACTTTGTACCGCCACTATTTCTTCCGTTCGGGCCCAAGGCATCAAGTTCGAAAGCAGTGAAACGAGTTTCCAGCAAGCCGCCGAGAAAGCAAAGCAAAGCAAGAAACTCATTTTCATGGATTGCTACACCACATGGTGCGGCCCTTGCAAGTGGCTAGCTGCCAACGTATTCCCCAATGACACTGTAGGAGCGTTTTTCAACCGGCATTTCGTGTCCGTGAAAATGGACATGGAAAAAGGCGAAGGCCCCAAACTGGCAAAGCAATATCAGATAGGCGCCTATCCCACGCTTTTATTCATCGACCCGCACACGCAGAAGATGGTCTATCGCATGGTTGGCACTCAGGAAGGCACTCAGTGGCTGGTGGACATAGCCCGAAAAGCCTTAGACGACGACAACAACCTCACAGGTGTCGCCGCCCGCTATAGGGAGAAGCCGCAAGACGCTGCCATCGTGAGCAAATATCTCGGGCAGCTGCAAGCCGCTCGCCTTTTCTCGCTTCGCGACAGCGTGCTGAACGCTTATTTGGCAAACATCACTCCTGCCAACGAGCAGTCTCAACTGACTTGGCAAATATTGAGCAGCCAGGTGAGCGACCCTTACGGGGCTCCGTTCGACTACATAAACCGGCACGCCGACAAGTTCCGCGCCACGGTGGGGAAAGAAGCCGTCGATGAAAAGCTCGAAGCCATCTACAGGCAGGCTGTGATGAGTTTCATCCGCCGCAAGCGCATTCCTGCCGAGCAGTTCCCAAGCACCAACTTCACCCGACTCAACAACCTGCTGAAAGATAGCTATCAAGGAAAGAACAGAAACTATTACCTTGCAATGCTGAATATGGTTGATTGCGTGCAACGCGGCGATTACAACGCCATGCTCGACGGGTTGGACAAGGCTGACAAGGACGGCACGCTCTCGTCCGAGAATTGGTTCTATTTCGTATGGCTGAACCTGACCTACCTGCGCGAAAGCACTGATGCCAAGGCCATAGACCGTGGGCTGGCATGGCTGGAACGTCTACACCCGAATGCTTCAGACGGGAACTTCAATCGCTCCTACCAAAACATGAAAGAGGCATTGCTAAAAAACAAAGCGAAATAAAAGCATGCACAAAAGGAGCCTGAAGGGCTCTCACAACACTCGTAAGATGGCGCATCAAAAGGAGCCTGGAGGGCTCCCACAACACTCGTAAGATGGTTCATCAAAAGGAGCCTGGAGGGCTCCCCGCACTCATAACCCCGTCTCATCCTGCGAAGCAGGTGAGGCGGGGCTACTGCATCGGTGTGCGTCCGACCCTGTAAGGGGTCGCCGCTGGACATCAAGCACTCACCAGCGGCAGCCCTCCGCGGGCTGTGTTCCTTCACTCATTGCCCACCCCCACTCACCTCTCGCTTCGCTTCGAGGATGAGTGAGGGTTACGAGTGCGGCGAGCCCGCCGGGCTCATATAAATTCATAAATTATCATTGTCCACGCCCACGCCAAACAGCGCGAAGTCGCCCCGCGCAGGATCGCCGGGGAACGCCTCGCGCAACGAGTCGGTAAGCTGCTCCACCGTGTGCCAGCTTGCCGACTTGCTGTTTATCAGCCCCAGCCGCCGTGCCTCCTGCAAGACGTGGGTGTCCATCGGGATGAACAGCGTGTTTTTGTCGATAAACGACGACCAAAGTCCAAGGTCGACGGGCGAATCAGAGCGCACCATCCAGCGCATGAACATGCAAGGCCGCTTGGCAACGCTCGTGCGCGGCGACGCCACCATGCCCTTTATGCCGTGTCCGAGGTAGTGGACTGAGAGAGCCGTGAGGGCTTCAAGGGTCGTGTGGTTCGGCGACTTTGCCTTTATGAAGCCGCCCAGCGAGCCATACGCGGCAAGCAACTCCTGCGTAGCGGCAAGCAAACGACGCATCATCCGATTGTTATACAGGCGATAGTAACAATGGTCGTCGTCGGGTATGTCCTGCTCATAAGCTTTTTCCAGCACCCAGCGGAAAGGCTCACCACCGCTTCTGTCGAGCATGTATTGCACCTTCGGAAAAAACAAATCACGCCGCCCATAGCTCAAGACGGAAGCAAGGAAGCCCATCACCTCCTGGTTCTCGCGCCCGCTCACCTGATGCATAAACCACGACGGGTCACCGTTCAGAAAGTCTGCCGTCTCATATTTGTCGGCAAGCTGCCGAAGCAATGCCAAAAGTTTCTCATCCATAACCTAAACCTTATACTGCATAAAGCAAACCTATGCTTTAAATGCTGTCGATGTAAACAACTAATTTTCTGCAAAGATAACCTTTTATTTTCATTAAGAAGCCATTTAAAAGCCATATAATCATCCACAGTAGCCAATTCCTTTGATAAATACTTGCACATCTTGATTTTTTTTGCGACATTTGCAGAACAGTAACTTTGCGTTTGTAAACGAAATCACAGAGAAATATAAAACACGTCATGGATAATAAATTTAAAGTAGTTCACCATCCCTTCACTCCTTTGGAAGCCATCACTGAGGCAAAACGATGCATGCAGTGCAAAGTGCCGCAATGTGAGAAAGGATGTCCTATAAGCAACCATATCAGAGACTTCAATCACGAACTCTCCAAGGGCAATATAGGCAATGCTATGAAAATAATCAATGAGACAAGCAATCTGCCTGCCATCTGCGGTCGCGTCTGTCCTCATGAGAAGCAGTGCCAGGGCCATTGCATTTTGAATCGCAAAGGCAATCCCATACAGATTGGCAGATTGGAAGCATTCATAGCTGATTTCGATACAAATATGAAGCTCACCCGCGAACCTATTCCGCAAAAGACCCGCGGAAAGATTGCGGTGATAGGCTCTGGCCCGGCAGGACTCACTGTTGCCGGCGACCTCTCTCGCCAGGGATTCGCCGTCACTATTTTTGAAGGCCAAAGAGAGCCCGGCGGAGTTCTGATGTATGGCATTCCTGAATACCGCCTGCCAAAAGACATTGTGCGCAAGGAAATCGATAAGATTGCGGCACTCGGTGTAGACTTCCGGCTGAACACGCTTGTCGGTCAGGGCGGCGTAAACGTAGACAGCATCTTCGCCGAAGGTTTCGACGCTATTTTTATGGCAACTGGCACGGCTTTGCCACGCGAGATGAATGTGCCCGGGGCAAACTTGCGCGGTGTTAGCCAGTCTGTTTATCTTCTTCATAATGTCAATGCTTTCAACGAGGGCGCCATTGGCAGAAACATGGTTCCTGTCAACCCGGGCGAGAAGGTAGCCGTAATCGGTGGCGGCAATGTGGCTATGGATGCAGCACGCACTGCCATCCGCCTCGGCGCTGACACGACAGTCATTTACCGCAAGACTCAGGAGGAAATGCCTGCCATACAGAGCGAATATGAAGATGCGGTAAAGGAAGGCGTAAAATTTGTTTGGCAGACAAACGCCGTCGAGTTTCTTGGCGATGAAAACGGCAATCTTAAAGCTGCACGCCTGCAAGACCCACAGGGAGAGAGAGTTGAGAACTTCGACCGTGTCTTCCTTGCAATAGGTTCCAAGCCGGCAAGCCGCATAGTCTCTACTACCAAGGGCATCGACGTAGACGACAAGGGATATGTCATCGTTAAGGAGCGGCCATACGGCATGACTACACGTGCCGGCGTCTTCGCAGCCGGCGACGTAGTGCACCGCCCGCAGACCGTGGTCTTGGCTATGAAGGCAGCCAAGGACGTAGCCGTAGGCATAGCCCAATATGTCGATGCCATAAAGCTTCTGCAAGACATCGGAATGAAGGTTGAGAATGAGAATACAAAAGAATAAGCATTGTCAACCAGTACAATACCCATAAATTTGTATTAACTTTGTCGACGGAATAGGAACCACAATTGCGGATGAAGAACGAGAGCCAAAACACAGAATACAAAGAGAATTGGCATGACGAATATCTGAAGTGGATATGCGGCTTTGCCAATGCTCAGGGCGGTACCATATATATTGGTATAAACGACGACAAGAAAATTGTCGGAGTGCCAAAAGCCAAACGCCTGATGGAGGACATACCCAATATGGTTAAAGACAGATTAGGCATCATCATTGATGTAAACCTGTTAGTGTCTGACAACAAGGAGTACTTGCAGATTATCGTTCCGCAATCGTTGTACCCGATTAGCTTTCGTGGAAGATACTATTACAGAACTGGAAGCACTATGCAGGAGTTGAAAGGTGCTTCACTCGACCACTTCTTGCTTTCGCATCAAGGACGCACATGGGACAGCGTACCTTTGCCGGGGGTTACGGCACGCCAACTTGACGCAGAGTCAATAGACCTATTCAAGAAAGAGTCGGTGCGCAGCCAGCGCATGGCTTACGATGACGTTAATGGCTCACGCCATGACTTGCTTGATATGTTGCATCTCTATGAAGGCAAGTACATGAAGCGTGCAGCCGTATTGCTTTTCTATTCAGACCCTGAACGTTTCATCACAGGAGCCTGCGTAAAAATAGGTTATTTCATCAACGACGCCGACTTAGTGTATCAAGATGAAGTTCACGGCAGCTTGTTCAAGCAAGTATCTGTTACCCTCGATTTGCTGACAACAAAGTACACTAAAGCCAATATCCGCTACGAGGGAGTACAGCGCATAGATGAACTTCCCTATCCGGTCAGTGCCCTCCGTGAGTGTGTGCTGAACTCAATCTGTCACAAGTCATACGGTACGTTTACGCCTATACAGATTCGTGTCTATGATGACCACATCAGCATTTGGAACCCAGGCAATCTGCCAATGGGGTGGACGGTAGACAAGCTCGTACATAAGCACAACAGCGTACCCTTCAATCCCGACATAGCCAACACTTTTTTCCGTGCCGGCTACATCGAGTCGTGGGGACGAGGCATAGAGAAAGTTATCTTAGCCTGCAAGTCATACGGCTGCCCGAAACCTGAATGGGAGTTTGACGGCACTGGTCTGAGCATGACTTTATGGTTCAAAAAAGAGTATGTTGCACATGGTGTGGACAGTTCTGTCGAAGATGTTGTCCAAGATGAAAGAGTTGATAATCAACATTATACATTTATTAACAACAGCGTCTTCGACAAAATTGTCCGAGATGTGTCCGAGATGTGTCCGAGACATGTCCGAGATGTGTCCAAGATGCTCCTCTCCATTAATAATAGCAAACAAGATGGTATAGGAATAGTCGATTTAATAGGAAGTACAAATGATACTTCTAAACGAAAGTACAGAAGGGACATTATCACTCCTGCCATAGAAGCGGGATTGATAGAGCGGACACTTCCTGACAAACCCACATCCCGTTATCAAAAATACCGCCTAACAGATAAAGGGCGCAATTTATTGATGAATAGTAAAAAATAAATCGCACTTACCCCTCTCTATTTGTCGCAAGGTCTATATT
>CAZZNO010000070.1:0-14501 GCA_964655685.1 uncultured Prevotella sp. | reverse complement strand
CACTCGCTCACACGCCACCCATCTTTACAACTTTATATTGATTTTTGCTGGGAAGCAATAGGAGGTGTCCTCACGCCAGCTGAGACTCTCATAGAGATTACGTGACGTGCGCGGGACTTTTTTGTTAAAGACTACTTTGCCGCCTGCCACTATCTTTACCTTTCGGTCAAGGTCAACGAGACTGTCACAGAGCCACAACGTCAGTGAGCTATAGTCACACCGATCGATTGTTATGGTATTGCCGTCGACATGCACCCGTACTTGCTTATATCGAGCCAGTTCGTCCTGCGGCGCCTCAAGCCAATAAAAAGCCTTCCTCAGGACTTCCTCCTGTTGCCATACAATTTTCTTGGGGTATGGGTTACGGCGGTATTTTGCCATCCAATCTATAGCCACAGTGTCAACCCGAGCCATCCAATGCGGCTTTCCTTTAACTATATGCCCCTCGAAGACATAACCTTCAGGGTCGAGCCTGTGCAATGAGTCCATCTGTGTTATGCGATAAGCGTCAAGTTTGTTGCGATTATAAGCGGCATCAAGCTCCCCGCACCATATCATGAACGGCAAGTTTCGGAGGTTCTCCAGTCTTACGTCGCCAGGATGACCCGCCATCATGGATGCCGCCGCCCAACTGTCAGCCATACGCGGAGCCATGCGCCACACTCCGTCACCGCCTGCCGAATAGCCAAGGATGTAGACTTTATTTGGATTCACATTGAAATGACTCACCGCCATGAGAATTATGTCATGATAAAAAGCATCAAGGAACGGCTGGCACCACATGTCCCATGCATCCACAGGCGAATGAGGGCAAAGATACACGCCCTCCTTGGGCTTGTAAAGATACCATTGGTTGTGCCACTGCTGTGTGTTGCTTCTTGTAGGCACACCTCCGCCGCCATGCAACGAAATGTAGAGCGAGCGCCCGTCAGCAGGCTCGTTACCAAAAATCTGCCAATGCAGTTTCATGTCGTGCCCTGCCTCGTGTATGTTTTGCGCTTTCACCATCTGGTCGGTACGTAATCGAGCGTCTGCCAGGAAGCGGGCTTTCAATGTATCTGCCACCACATTTGCCTTTTTCTCCGACAACCGTTTGTCCGACACCAGCCCGTTTGCCCACGCCTTACAATCAGCATTCCCGTCTTTTGCCGTTTTTTTGCCGTAGCCCGATCCAACTATCATTGTCAACAGGACCAGCAGTAATATTTTTCTCATTTCTATCACTCGATAAATGCGTTTTATTTTTGTTGTTTACATAAAAACGGCTGCCGGCTGATTTTATTATATAAACCGGCAGCCCTTTTTAACTACTCCTATAAGTTTACGCCGCTAAAATCATGTGCCATACTTCGGCCAGTTGTACTCCATACCGAGAATTTCGCCAAAGCCGACAAACACTTTTTCCGACGAAAGGTCTATCTGACCGTTGCTTTCATTAAAATAATACATATACACCTTGCCATCTTTAGCTGCCTCATTGTAAGTGGAGATAAACAGAACACGATTGTTGTAATCGTGATTAATCTTCACTGTGCGGCTGAAGCTTGCACAAGGCTTCAGGATTTTTATGCCCGTAATCTTTTCACCTGTGTTTTTCAGTGTATATGCAATGCTCGACGTGCCACTTCCTGAATAGTCGAACAGGCGTATGTTGCGGTCATCGGCGTAATAGAATACAGGGCCTCGCTCACCAATAGCGTAATATTTAGCGTCAGCAAGTCCCTCGGCATCATCGGCAGGATATTTCTTCAAGATAGCCCGATCCAGTCTCTTCTCGTCGAAATTAAATTCATACAGCGTGAGCTTATGGGTATCCCAATCCTCAAACAGCCCGAGGTCATGGTTATTGAAGCCAGTGTCCATGTAGCGCAGGTGCGCATGCATGTTGTTCCAGTCAAAAGCCGCCGTGCTAGCATCTGGCATTTCTGCAAGTGCGTAATTTTTGTCTACGTACAGGAACCTGCCGTTCAGTTCGTCATAAATGATGATGCCCATGCCATAGTACGAAGCCCATATATACTTCGGCAGATATGGCGAAGCCTGGTAAGTCATGCCGTCCTTCAGTATCGGCTCAGTGTAGGACGTAAAGTTGCGTGAGCCAAAGACATTGTAGAAATATAGCTTGCCGTCGTTGACTATTGCGTCGAAGCCCTGTGCTCGAGCCGTGCCGCGATACGAATAGTATGTATAGCTCTGCGGGTTGAACGTGGTCACGTCTGGCATGAGAGTTGTCATGTCAAATGCCTTCTGCATGGTTGTAGCCTCAAGCTTGGCGCCTCCTTTGTCAGTAAGTATAGTCACGAACTGCCGTTGTGTGTCTATGTAACTCCCTATGCAACGGCCTCGACCTTGCAGCTGCTCACCGTTCATCTGGTAGACATTGCGCACGACCTCGTCTTCCTTCACTCTGCTTGAGAAGAAAGGAGTCATTATAAGGTCGAAGTCAGTCACGCCGTCTTTCTCGTGCAGCACCATCCAACCTTCCGTCAGCGCACCCTGCACGCTCAGCGAAGCCTGCTTGTAGGTGTTCACATCGGTCTTCTTGTTGTGCACTGTCAGTACGAGCGTGTAAGGTCCTGCCAGCTCGTCTGCCTTGAACGACAGGTTACGTGTGTCGGCAATGGTTTTGCGGTAGTCGCTCCGCTTTATCTCGTTCGACCACAGTCGCCACGAATACTCATAGTTGCTCTCATCGTCACCATCAAAGTCGATGCTGACGGGAATGTTCAGCGTGTCAAACTGTGTCACATAATACTGGCTCCCCATCTCTATCTTTACATCAGGAAGCTCAGTATAGTCATAGTTTCCAGTGTCGCTGTAGCACGAGGCGAGCACGGCAGCAAGGACTATAGCCAGAGCTGCCGCAATATTCTTTGTTTTCATGTGCAGTCTCATTTTCTTTTGTTCGTTATTCGCTCTTTTCATTTTTCTTTCTTAACCCTTTACCCTTTATTTTTCAAGAGTTACGCAAAGGAAATTAGCAACCCATTTTCGTCCTTTAGCGGATTGTCGGGATGAGCCTTGTTGTATTCATAAAGAGCCTCAGTCAGTATTCTGCGGTAGCGTATTGCATCGCTTGCGCTCCAGTTCTCATAGCCTGTGGCAATGCCGATAACCTGAATTACGAACTGGTGTTTTATCACACTGTAGTCTCCAAAGGGCCATCCGGTGGGTTCAGAGAGCTTATTGGTCAGCACCAAGCGGAATTGCGCATAATTGATGGGTGCGTCGGCGAACGAGCCGTTAGCCTCGAGCCTAAACGTAGCCACAAGGTCGCGGTTGTTGAGGGCATCAGTTTTGTTCACGCGTATAGCTATACTGTCATCATACGCCTGCGCGGCAATCACGGCACGCTCTATGGTGTAGTCGGAGCCCAGCCGTGCCGTCGAGCTTCCCGCCACGGGCACAATGTTTATGTCTCGGTCGCTTGCCGAGGCATAACCGATGAGCTTTACGGGAATCTTAACTATGTCAGAGCTCACGCCCGGGTGCAGGGCAAACGAGTAGACGGTGCTGTCGTTTCCCCACGACGGATATACAAAGCGCACGGAGGCGAGGTTGGACGGATACTCCATGTAATCGTCCTGTTTGCAGCCCACAGTGACCAGCATCACCATGAGCACAGCCCAAAACATCAAATATATTCTTTTCATAATGGTTTGTTCTTTTTGTCAGTAAAGTTCATTTTCAACGTCCACCATAGTCTTTCTCCTGGTCGGGCATAGGTAGCACGTAGAAGTCGCGACTGAACGACACAGTAGCGTCGGGCATGGTGGCGCGGTTCTTGCGCTTGCAATAGAAGAACCATTGCCCCTCGCCTATGAACTCCATGCGGTACTCCTTGCCTATCACATCGACTAGCCTGTCTCCGCTCACGTCTTCCTCCTTTATGTCCGAGCTCTCGTCGAAGCCGCGGTGGTGCCTCAGTTCGTTGATATATTGCAGTGCCTCAGTCGTGGTAGGAGCGCATTCAGCCGCAATCAAATACATCTCGCTCACGCGCAGGAGCGGCTGCTGATTATTTGTCTCGCTGTTCACCTGCCAAAGCTTTGTACTGCCATAGTAGTTGCCATCCATCTGCTCAAACAGATAGTTGCTGCGCCAGTCGAAGCCATAGGTAGTGGTTTCAAAAATCTCGTCTCTCACCTCGGGCGATGTCACTAACAGGTTGCCCACTGAGTTAGATGAGCTCTCGCGCAGATATTTCTCCGTAAGCTCTTTCAGCGAGCGGTTGTTCAGCGTGAAAATGCATTCGCTCTTGAACAGTCCATCACGCTCCTCACGCGTAGTAGTGGTGACCTTGTTGTTCTCCACCCACGGATATTTACCACACTCTATCACCTCGCGTGCATAGCGCAGTGCGGCAATCTTGTCGCCCTTATAGAGGCTGACACGAGCTAACAGCGCCCGTACGGCATAATAGTTAAAGTGCCAAGCTCGCGTGCCCTGCATGGTTGTGGCATCTGCGCCCGTGCGTATAGGGTCGTCGGCAAGCAACTCAGAGGCGCGCAGCAGGTCGGCCTCGCATTTGTCAAGTACCTCAGCCACGGTCGAAAGCGGCGTCACCTGCTTCGAAATGCTTTCAACGTATGGTATAGCCTTGTCGCCGCTACCTGCCGCCATGCTCTTGCCGAAAAGCCTGAGCAGGTCAAAGTGCAGCATGGCACGCAGCCCATAACATTCGCCCTCGTATATTTTCTCGTCAGCATCCTGCATCACACTGCGGTGCTCGTTGATGCCTTGCAGCAAGATGTTGATGTTGGCTATCGTGTTATACATGCCGCCCCACACTGCGCTGATTATGCTCTCACATGTAGAATTAGAATATTCGAACCGCCAGAAGTGGTAATAGTTTCCTGCCTCCTGAGTCCACACATACTGTTGTCCCATAGCATCCACCATGCCATAGGTGAGGTGAGCGCCATATAGGCTCTCGCCACACATGGCTGTATAGATGCCTGTGAGCTGATCGCGGAAGCCGTTCTTTGTGCTGAACATGTCGTCATATTTCACTTCCGACTGGGGACTGACATCGAGCCAGCTGTTGCACGAAGCGCAAAGCAACAACACAGCAGCCGCCAGAAGCGCTCTCGTCTTTAATATCTTTATAGTTTTCATTTGTTTCATTTGTTAAGAAGAAAGCTTAGAATGTGGCCTGTACGGATAAAGAATAGGTGCGGGCGAAGGGATATGTGAGACCCATTTCACGCTTCACGGTAGAGATGCGGAACACGTCGTCCATATAGAAGCTGACCTTCAGTCGCTCCAAGCCCCAACGACGCACGAACCTCTGATGACGGAAGTCGTAGCCCATGTTAAGCGTCGACAGCCTCAGCTCATCAAGGTCTTGCACGAAGCGTGAACTTGGCTTGGTGGTCTTGCCTGCATGATAGGCAAAGCTCACCTTGTCGCCTGGCTGGCGCCATACGGAGTCGTAGATGCGCTTGTCTACGTTGAGCGACACGTTGGCGTTCTCCACACGGTCTACAAGCGTCTGGTTGTAGGTCTGGCCGCCAAGCTGATAATAGAAAGACGTGTTGAGGAACCATCCTCGGATATCAAGGTTGAGCCCAAAGCTGCCTGAAGCCTTAGGCATGGCATCACCGCATACCACCTGGTCCTTAGTGCTCCATTCGGTTGTCAACTTGCCGTCCTTGGTAAGGAACACCTCCTCACCCGTGGCAGGGTCAATGCCAAGCGAGCGCACTGCCCATATAGAGTTCATTGACTCGCCTTCGATATAGTGTACCTGTGGCTTGTTCGACGTGCCGTCGGCAAGCTCCTTGTCTACCTCATCGTTGTAGGCGCGCAGAGCATTTGAAATCTTCTTCAGCTTGTTCTTATTGTGGCCAACGGAGAAGTTCACTGACAGGTAGCGGTCGTGCGTGGGGTCAAGCAGAATGTTGACATTGGTTTTAAGCTCCATACCCCTGTTCTCGGTACTACCAAGGTTCTCTTTATAAGAAGTAAAGCCCATAGACGGCGGAATGGTCAGTGAAAGAAGCTGGTCGGTGGTTCGCTGCACATAGTAGTCATATCGCAAGGTGAACCTTCCGAGGATGTTAAGGTCGAAACCGACGTTCCAGTCGCGTGTCTTCTGCCACTTCAGGTCATCATTCGGCAATGCCTTCAGGTAAGAGCCTATCCAGTTGTCATAAGCGCGGTCTTGGTAGTAGGCAAACGTGGCAAGAGCCTGATATGGACTGAAGTTCTGCGAACCGGTGTAGCCGGTAGAGGCGCGTAGCTTGAACTGTCTGAGCCACTTTGCGTCCTTCATGAAATGCTCTTTGTGAAGGTTCCATCCTATACCTGCCGACCAAAACGAACCCCAGTGGTTGTCCTTGCCAAAGCGTGAAGAACCGTTGCCGCGAAGCGACAGGTCGGCAAGGTAGCGGTCATCATAGCTGTAGTTGAGAGCCGACAGCAAGCCTATTTCACGGCTTTTGCTCTCATAGCCTGTAGGCCTGTAGTTCTCGGTAAAGCCGAGACCCGAGGTTATGAAGTCTGTACGCTCGTTGGGATAGCCCACCTCTGTAAAGGTCACGCTCTCGCCCTGTTGCTGGCTGATGCTCCACCCTGCGTTGATATATATCTGGTTAAGTCCTGCAAGAAGCGAATAGCTGGCTGTGATGTCTGCATTAACGGCGCTGCTCTCGCCGTTGGTCTTCGTATAGGAGCCTTTCTCGAAGAAGCGCGAGTCGCTGTAACTGAGGAAGCGGGTATGCGAAGCTGGGTAGAAATCGTCGCGACGGCTGATGTTCTTTGTCAGCCCGAGACGGCCTGTGAGCTTAAGGTGCTCAAGTGCCTGCCACTCTATGTAGAAGTTGTTTGTCAGGCTTGTGTACTTGCTGTAGTTTTTTGTCCCGATGGTGGCATTCCAAAGGGGATTGCCCTTCGTCACACCTATGATACCACCACCGCCCGTAGAGCCGGCAATCTGCTTTATGTCGCCATTCTCGTCATAGGGGCTCCAATAAGGGTTCAACTCAACATATTCAGAAAACGAGCCGTAGGGTGAGTCGTCAGAGCGATTGAGGCTGGCATTAAACTGGTTTCTGAATATGAGATTCTTATATCGGTAGCTCAGTGTGAATCCTCCCGTGAACGTCTTGCGGTCGGAGCCTTTCATAACGCCCTTAATGTCATTGTACAGTAGGTCTACGCCATACTTCATGCGGTCGTCGCCACCTTCCATGTAGACTGAGTGGCGCTGTCCCACGCCCGTGCGGAGCGGTTGCGCAAGCCAGTCGGTGTCAACACCACGCGCAATCTCAGCCATGTTCTTGTTCAAGTATTGCTCCCAAAACCAGGGGTCGCTGTAGATGCCGAACGTCTTATCGACATCATATTTCTCCATTGCGTTACACAGATTGTAACCAGAAAGGTCAGGCACCGTCAGGTTCAAGTCGCCCTTGTATGTTATCCTCAGCTTGCCCGATTCCGGCTTACGCGTTTCAATCACCACCACGCCGTTTGCTGCCTTGCTGCCGTAGATTGCCTTTGCCGCAGCATCCTTCAGCAACACCACAGTCTCCACACGGTTCATGTCGAGGTCGTATACTGTAGTCATGTCGGTCTCAAAGCCGTCGAGTATAAAAAGCGGCTGGTTGGGGTTGCCATTGTATGTGCCGCCAATGTCAGCCATCGACTGCTGTCCACGCATCTGCACAGTTGGCATGGTGTTAGGGTCTGAACCCAACTCTATATTGTCTACAATTTTGAATGCAGGATCAATGTTCTTAAGGTTTTGCAACAGGTTCTGGCTTCCGTTGCGCATCAGCTCGTCGTGGCTCACCACCGTTGCTGCACCCGTAAAGCTCTCCTTACGGCGCTCATAGATACCATTCACCACCACATCGTCGATAGTGTTGTCCTGCACCAGACGGGCATTTATCCTTCCTCCCTTGTATACCACCGTAGTCGGCTTCATGCCCACATATGTAAAGGTGACATTGCTGACATGCTTTCCTGCCGGTATCTCTATGTTGAAATTGCCATCGCTGTCACTAACACCCATAACGCCAGGCTCATTCGTGCGCACGGTGACGCCTACCAACGGCTCGCCGGCATCGTCGGTCACAATACCGGTTATGCGGTTCTGCCTGCGTGTCTGATCTGTCTTCTTGGGTGTGATAGTGGCTATGTTTCCGCTGACTGTACACTCACAACCCACGAGGCTTGCCACTTGGTTCACCACGTCTATTGCCGGCTTACGCGTGGCACGGATTGTGATGGTAGGCCATTGGCGCGCAAGCTCCGCCTTGTAAACTACGTTGAGTCCAGACTGCCGGTGGATTTCCTTCAAAACGGTCTCCACTTTCGCCGACCTGAAGTCTACTGTCACTTCCGTGTCGGGCGGCGTCAATGCATACATGCTGCTGAAGAACAGGAGCATCGCTGCTAACATGTACATCCTTGCCTGGATGAGTCTTGGCTTTTTTCTTTTGCTCATGTTAAAATAAAGTAAGATTTAAAATTGGATCAGGCTAACCGCAAGAATTCCGAACTCTTGCAGTTCTTATATTAATAATAGCTGCAAAAGGTTGTTTTGTACTAAAAGAAAATAAAATAATATACAAACTTAGCCGCCTTTCCCATTAAACTTTTACCGCAAAGCCATTAAACTTTCATCGCAGTGCCATTAAACTTTTATGGGTATGCCATAAAACTTTTGCCACAAACAATAGTCTTCATTACCTACACTAAAAACAACATGAAAACGGAAACAAACTGTGATACAACAACTTACTCCGCTTTAGCCCACATAAACACTAATTGCGTTTTGATGTTAAGAGAACGTTTCGTAACTTTGCAACATTAATGCCGGCAAATATATAAAATAAACAAGTTTAATTACTTTAAAACACAAACATTATGTCTATAAAATTTAAAAGAGTACAAAACAAAATAGGTAGCTCAAAGGGCTACGGCAAGTGGTATCCAAAAATTGTACAGACGGGAGTAGTCAACACAGAGGAAATTGCCAATGAGATATGCCACTCAACATCGTTTACCTTTTCTGATGTCATGGGCGTACTGATAGAGCTGAGCGAAGTTATGCACAAGCATCTGCTTAACTCGCAGAAAGTGTCGCTATACCGCATAGGCTCTTTTCGCGTTGGCATCAAGAGCATACCCGCCAAGGAAAGAAAAGACTGCACTGCCAACTGTATCAAAAGCTATCACATTGTCTATTCACCGGAAATCAGTTTCAACGCCGTTGGAACAAATGACAAAGGCTATTCCACTGGCTTCTATACCAAAGACATGCTAAAAGGCATAAAAGCCAGTGAGATAAGCAATATAAAACAGACGGAATGAGACAGGCCTGTGATTACAGACAAAGCGGATGCCCACACACTGTGTGGGCTCCCATTCATTCTTCCATAAATTTCTTAGCCGAACGCAACTGGTGGCGCATGGTGCTGAGAAGCTGCTGCGTCTCTTGAAGAAGATTTAGGTAGACCATGTCCACCTGCATGTTGCTGCTGTCATGGCTTGTCTGCATACGATTGAGATGTTTCTTCCGCAGCACGGACAGCTGGTCTTTGCATACATCTGCCTCGGCAAGCACACTGCGATACTGGTCATAGCGACCCGTCTCCAACTCCTCGAGCGTAAGCTTCATCAGATTGTTGACACTGCGGCGCACGGGCTCAAACTCGTCGGCACACGCCTGCGGCAATGGGTTGAAGTTGTTTTCCACATGCTCCTTCACAGGACTAAGCATTCGGCGGAGTGTATAGACGTACTGCTGATCGGCATTCATACCCACGTGGTACCAAGTATTTCGCTCAATGGCTATTTCCATAGGTGACCGCTTCAACCCAAGCATCTCTTGACGGCGAAGCTTCTTCAGCACCGGCATGGTCTTGCGCAGCGACTTGTCGGCATGACGCAACATCTTGACATTCTCGCTGCGGAAGCCATCGACAATGGCGTTGAACTGCTCGAGGGCGTAGCGGCACATCTTAGCCTGAGTGTCACGCACGTGGCTGCGCAGCATCTCCCATACAAGTTCGGGGTCTCGCGTGCGCATCATTAGGCGGAAACTGTCGTCATCGGCCTTGGTTTGTGCTTGCTTACGCTTGTACTGGCGATTGCTACGCCACAGGAGTAAGACAACAAGCACAATGAATGCGCCTTGCACAACGAACCCACCATACCACATACAGAGACATATGAGCGCACAGACTACGAACGCCGCACCAGCCGTGATGAACCACCCGCCAATGACACTGAGCACACCCGTGACGCGGAACACTGCGCTCTCGCGGCTCCAAGCCCTGTCGGCAAGGCTCGTACCCATTGCCACCATGAAGGTGACGTAAGTGGTTGAGAGAGGCAACTGGTGGTTAGTGCCAAAAGTAATGAGCATGGAGGCTATAACGAGGTTGACGGCGGCACGCACCACGTCGAAAGCAGCCTTGTCGTCAGTGAGCTCCACCTCGCGGCTATTGAAACGGCTGTTTACCCACTGGCGCACCTTAACTGGGAAAATATGCGCCACACTGACTACGAGCGTCTGGCAAAAGCGCACTATAGCGCGGGCGGCACGACTGGAACCAAACATTTCGTCACCCTCGTCCTGACGTGACAGGTCAACGGAAGTTTTGATGACATTGTGAGCTTTCTTCGACGTTGCCATAGCCACTATCATTATCAGGCCTGCAGCAAGTAGGAAGACGGGCGGTGTCTTTGCGCTCGACATAAGCGAAGTCATCATGAACGAGTCTACACCCACACCATTGCCATTGGCAACATAATCTCGGTAGGAGTCAAGGCCGGCAAGGGGCACACCGATAAAGTTGACCAAGTCGTTGCCGGCAAATGCCATAGCGAGGGCGAAGGTGCCCATAAGCACTACAAACCGGAAGATGTTTACACGGAACAGGTGTAGGATTTCCATTGCCACCGTGGACACGACAAACGTACAGAGCAACAGCATGTTGGTATTGGCGTCGATATAGAGGCGCACAGTATCAGGTAGATAGGGGCTCTTACCTATGCCCTTTAGGAAAATGAAATAGGCAAGGGCGGTGAAGGCTATGCCGCCGAAGATGGCAACAGTAAAGCGACTGTGCGCTTGATAGTGAAACGTAAAGACTATGCGGCTTAGCCACATAACCGCCATACCTACAACAAACGATATTGCCACGGAAACGAAGATGGCAATGATGACCTGCAAAGCTTTGCTGGAATTGAGCAAGTCACCATAGTCAAGGCTTCCGTCAGCCGCCACCTTTAGCAATGCGAGCATTGCTGTTGCGCCAAGAAGTTCGAACACGAGCGAAACGGTAGTCGACGTAGGCATGCCAAGTGTGTTGAACATGTCGAGGATGATGACATCAGCCACCATCACGGCAAGGAAGATGGTCATGACCTCATGGAAGGAATAATGCGACGGCACCATGATGCCGTGACGCGCAAGGTCCATCATACCCGTGGACATAACTGCGCCAAGCAGCACTCCTGCCGAGGCTATGATGAGAATGGTGCGGAACGTGGCGACACGCGCCCCTACTGCCGACTGAAGGAAGTTTACAGCATCGTTGCTGACACCTACAAAAAGGTCAAATACCGCAAGGCACAGCAGGAAAATGACGATGCATAGAAAAATGGTTTCCATAAGTTAAATGTACAATGTATATAAATAATGTGTAACAAAACGATTACTCGTCTGATTTCTGCCGCAAAGTTACTCAACGGCTGTTACAGACATCTGTCATTGATGTTACAATAATGTTACATTGCACGATTGGGTTAGGAATGGTTAAGAATAATATGAATATCACCGCTCATGCATTTGGATGAACGGTTATTAAAGAAAAAAGGGGGCTACGATTTGTTATTATTAAACAGATTGTCTTCGAGCAATTAGAGAAATTCGTTGAAAGCAAAAGTTTACGACTTCCTGAGCGTAAAGTCGAAGCGCAAGCCCCCATCTGCATTGTTAGAAGCAGAGATAGTTCCGCCATGAACACGAACGGCGTTCTTCACTATTGCCAGTCCCAGCCCCGTGCCGCCCATCTTGCGGCTGCGACCTTTGTCTACACGATAGAAACGCTCAAAAAGGCGCGGCAGATGCTCTGGAGACACGCCCACACCATTGTCACTGAACGTGAAACGGTAGAGCTTGGGCTCCTCGGCAGAGGGTGGCAGGCATGTAAGAGTGATTCGTGTGCCCTGCCCTGCATAGGCTATGGCATTGTCGATAAGGTTTCGGAAGATGCTGTAGATGAGCCCTTGGTTGCCGCGCAAGATTATGTGCGACGGTATGCGGCACTGCATTGTCATGCCTTTCTGCTCGAGGGCGAACTGGCTCTCCTTTTCCACGGTGGTTATTATCTCCGCCACGTCAAGATCCTCAAACGTCATCATTGCCGCCCCGTCGTCCAGCCGGTTCAGCGTGGACATATCGGCAAGCAATGCCGTGAGCCTCTTGCTTTGGGCAAAGCAACGCTCAAGGAACTGGCGGCGCGTGGCGTCGTCGATGCGCGGATTTTCGAGTATAGTTTCAAGATAGCCCTGTATGCTTGCCACAGGAGTCTTCAGCTCGTGGGCAACGTTCTGTGTCAGTTGCCGTTTCAGCACATCTTGCTCCTGCTGCGTGCGTTGCAACTTCAAGTATAGCTTCACTATGCGTGCTGCCGTGTCGCCAAGCTCGTCATTGGAGAACTCCACGAGCTGGCTTGGCGCAATAAGTTCTACATTGTCAGTCGATGACACGCTGGACGTAGCAGACAGAGAGAACGACGAGGCACGGGCAGCAAACTCGTTGAGCTTGGTAATATTCCTGCCAAGGCGGCTCGTAAACCTGTAGAGTACGAAAGTAAGCAGAGCCATAACGCAAATGGCGAACCAGATATAGTGCTGGTCGGCTTGCAAGTCTTTCACTAAGTCCACATTGTAAGGCAAAGCAGAACGCACGATATAGCCTTCGTGCGGAAAAAAGGTCGCACTGTAGAAATATTCATGGCCAAGCGTGGAGCTGTTTCTGTCCACAGCCGAGCCACTGCCACGTCGCAATGCCTGAGCCACCTCTGGACGCGAAGCGTGATTGCCCATCGACTTGTAATCGTCAGTGAGGTTGTCGTACACCACCCTACCATCGCGCAGTATGACGGTGATGCGCAATCCCTCCAAATGTCTATGCCTGCCACGCTCCGGCAACGGAAGCCGTGGCTTACCACTGCCAAGGCATTGTCCACTGCCTTTCGCAATGCAACTCAGCCATTCCGCATTCTGCACTTGGAAAATGGAATTGATGTCCTGCAGCTTTATGTTCAGCGTTTCAACCTTGTACTGCCGCTCACGATATTGCTGAAACACAATGAATGCCACGGCAAACACCAAAAACAGCAGCAGAACGCTGAAATATAGCTTGCTGCCTATGCTAAGCGGTTTTCTCAGCCGCCCAAAGCCCTTATACTCTTTCATTCGTCAAAATAATAGCCAAAGCCGAGCCGCGTTACAATGTTGTCAGCGTAGGGCCCCAACTTCTTGCGCACACGCGTGATATTAACGTCCACCGTGCGGTCAGACACCAACACGTCGCTGGGCCAGATATGGCGTATGAGGTCATGGCGCGAGTAAACCCTGCCGGCATGTTCAAGCAACATGCACAATATGCCATACTCGGTTTTCGTAAACGGCACCTCCACACCGTCCACGATAACGTTCTTTCTCTCAAGGTCAATGCAAAGCCCTTTGTAGCTCAGTGTATGCGGTTCGCCAGTTTCCGCCGACGAGCTCTCAGTGCGGCGCAGCACAGCACGTATGCGGAGCAGAGCCTCTCGTATAGAAAACGGCTTAGTGATATAATCGTCGGCCCCAAGATTAAAGCCAGTTATCCTGTCGTTCTCCGTGCCTTTTGCTGTAAGGAATATTATGGGTATGTTGCGAGTACGTTCATCTGAGCGCAACCGTCGAGCCACGGCAAAACCACTCATGCCGCCCATCATCACGTCAAGAAGCACAAGCTGATAACTTGCTACGTCCTTATCAAGGGCTTCCTCACCTGAGCTTGCAGTATCCACATGATAACCTTCAGTCTCAAGATTAAACTTAAGGATTTCGCAAAGGTCATCCTCGTCGTCAACCACAAGGATATTTATGCCATTGTTGTTGTCTTTCTCCATTTTTAGCTACTTTTACGATGCAAATATATATATTTTTCTGCAAAATAACTGTTTTTTCTTTTCTTTTAAATTACAACGGCGTTACAATTATGTTACATTGCAAAAAAATTATTATTTTTGCACGCAAGCTTTTCACTTGCGCTGCATTTAAGAATCAGATGAATAACCAAAATATAAACAAAAAGATGAAGAAACTGAAATTTTTGAGTTTAGCACTTTGTGCTATCGCAACAGTAACACTGTCCTCATGCTGGGACGACGACGATAACAACGGACTGACGCCTGAGCAAAAGGCTACGTGCTTCAGCATGACACGCGGCGAGCACAACGGAACACTCGTCTATACTAAAGCAGGCAACT
>CAZZNO010000069.1:4982-15341 GCA_964655685.1 uncultured Prevotella sp. | reverse complement strand
TCGGTTCCGCGCCTGCTGATGAGCGTTGCCGCCGCCAAGGTCAAGGACGGCAATGTGTCGGCGTTGCTCAAGGAGGTGGACGAGGCGAAAGTCCTGACCCTTAGCGATTGCTCCAAGTCGGTGAAGCGCAAGTTTGCCAAGAAGCTTTCTGCCCTCTCCGGCAACGGCTACGATGATTTCACGGGCATGAAAAGCGGCAAGGACAAGGACATGAAAATACTCGTGAAGCAAAGCGGCGAGACAATAAAGGAGATAGTGGCATTGGTGCTCAACAACAATGCGTGCGTGGGCATACTTGTTACAGGCAGTATCAATGCCGAGGATGTGGCGGCTATCATCGGCATGGTCGAGGATTGAGAGAAGGGCGGTCTTATTATGTGCTTTATGGTGTACTGACATGGCATATTGTGTTTTGAATGATTGCTAAATCGTTACGTCTGCAAAGGTACGAAGAATATGCCGAAAGGCAATGGATTTTGCCCCCCGTGGACATACAAGTTTCGGAATAGGCTTGTATGTCCATGGATTTCAATGAATTGCTCTATCGCTATAGTTGCTCATTAGAAGAATATCCGCCCAAAGAACCTTCAAGTAGAGTAAAAACTAACAATTAACAAACTAACAACTAACATTAAGGTCTGCCACACATCGCATAGAGGGAATACATTATTAATTATTATTATTATAATAATGTACGTGATGTCTCACGCCGGTTCAGCGTATATGTGTGGAAGACCTTAATGTTAGTTGTTAGTTTGTTAATTGTTAGTTTTGCCAGTACAATGTCTTTTCTGATTCATGTAGCCTCTCCCTTGATTTAGCTCTTTCAAAAAACGTCTCATTGGATATCAGCGTTTGCCCTGCAATCGCAATGGCATTGCCCTGCAACTTTAATGGCGTTGCCCTGCAATCAGCGCGGCGTGCCCCCGAAAGCTTTGCCGCAAGCCCTTCTTTGTTTACAGGCAAATAAAAAACGACAACCGAATTGCTCCGATTGTCGCTTCTGTCGGGATGACCGGACTCGAACTGGCGACCCCTACGTCCCGAACGTAGTGCGCTACCAACTGCGCTACATCCCGATTGCAAAGATAAAAAACGAGGTAAAAGCCCTTGTTTCCTGTTTGCGAGTGCAAAGGTACATCTTTTTTTCGGAATTGTGACAAATTTATTGGAAAAAATTTGTGAGGTTCTGAAAAAAGCACTACCTTTGCACTCGCAAACGGGAAAGACATAGTTTTCCTGATAAAAGCAACCAGGTGCCTTAGCTCAGGTGGTAGAGCAATGGACTGAAAATCCATGTGTCCTTGGTTCAACTCCAAGAGGCACCACTTCCTCCTTTCATTCGAATCCGGTTCTTGACTTTTCGTCGGAGCCGGATTTTTTTGTCTGTCTCTTTTCCCCTTTCATTTGCATTGTGCGGCAAACACAAAAACACTGTGGTTTGGTGTAATGTTAAAAATTACAGGAAGGGCAAAAATAATCATCAAAAGAGCACCCTTGTCGATATTTTTGACTACTTTTGCAGTCGTAAAAGTTATTCGAAAAAATAAACTTCAAGACCAATCCGGCTGAAAAAGTTATCCAAAATGGAAAACTTTTATTGTCGGTAATCAGTAAAAGTTTCCCAAAACAGCAAAACAATGGACATAAAAGATTTCACTATTACCAAGCGCGACGGCAGCAAAGACCGCTTCTCTTTAGACAAGATAATGACCGCCATAGTTAAGGCTTTCGACTCTGTTGGCGAGTCGGCTAACCTTGGTACTATATCCAAGATTATCAGCAGGTTAGACCTACATGACGGCATAAAGGTGGAGGATATACAGAACCAGGTTGAGACGGCACTGATGGAGGAAGGACACTATCGTGTTGCCAAGAGCTTTATCATCTATCGCCAGCAGCACCAGGTTGACAGGGAAACGCTTGAGAAAATGAAATTTTTGTCAGACTACATGAATGCCGAGAACGCTGCTGAGGGTTCAAAGTTTGACGCAAATGCAAACGTGGAGCATAAAAATATAGCAACTCTCATAGGCGAGCTGCCCAAGGCAAGCTTCATCCGTCTCAACCGTCGCCTGCTGACGGAGCGCATAAAGAAAATGTACGGCAAGGACCTCGCAGAGGAGTATATTGACAAGCTCACCCATCACTTTATATACAAGAACGACGAGACCAACCTCGCCAACTATTGCGCCTCCATCACCATGTATCCCTGGCTCATAGGCGGCACCGTGTCCATAGGAGGCAACTCCACGGCTCCCACCAACCTGAAAAGCTTCTGCGGTGGCTTCATCAACATGGTGTTCATGGTCAGCTCAATGCTTGCCGGGGCTTGCGCAACGCCTGAGTTCTTGATGTATATGAACTATTTCATAGAGAAGGAATATGGCAAGGACTATTGGAAGCGCGCTGACGAGGTGGTGGACCTGAGCCTGCGCAAGCGCACTATAGACAAAGTGATAACCGACTGCTTCGAGCAGATAGTTTATTCGCTTAACCAGCCAACTGGCGCACGCAACTACCAGGCTGTGTTCTGGAATATAAGCTATTATGACCATTACTACTTCGACAGCTTGTTTGGCAATTTCTTCTTCCCCGACGGCACGCAGCCCGACTGGGAAGGCCTCGACTGGTTGCAGAAACGCTTCATGAAGTGGTTCAACAAAGAGCGCACGAAGACCGTGCTCACCTTCCCCGTAGAGACGATGGCAATGCTCACCGAGAACGGCGACTGCAAGGATAAGGAATGGGGCGACTTTGCGGCTGAGATGTATTCGGAAGGTCACAGCTTCTTCACTTACCTGAGCGACAATGCCGATTCGCTCAGCTCCTGCTGTCGTCTGCGCAACGAGATTCAGGACAACGGCTTTAGCTACACGCTTGGCGCGGGAGGTGTGTCAACAGGTTCTAAGAGCGTACTGACGATAAACTTGAACCGCTGCGTACAGTATGCAGTGAACCACAATGAGGACTATCTCAAATACTTGGAGCATATAGTTGACCTTTGCCACAAGGTGCAGCTCGCTTATAACGAGAACCTCAAGGACTTGCAGAAGCACGGCATGTTGCCGCTGTTTGATGCCGGATATATCAACATCAACCGCCAATACCTCACTATCGGAATAAACGGACTGGTGGAGAGCGCGGAATTCATGGGCTTCAAGATTACGCCGAACGACGACTATATGCACTACGTGCAGGGCATATTGAGCCTCATTGAGCGCTACAACAAGAAGTATCGCACGAAGGAAACCATGTTCAACTGCGAAATGATTCCTGCCGAAAACGTGGGCGTGAAGCATGCCAAGTGGGACCGCGAGGATGGCTACTTCGTGCCGCGCGATTGCTACAACAGCTACTTCTACATAGTAGAGGACGACTCGCTGAACATCGTAGACAAGTTTAAGCTTCATGGCAAACCATACATAGAGCACTTGACAGGCGGCTCGGCATTACACATGAACCTTGACGAGCATCTCTCGAAGGCTCAGTATCGACAGCTTTTCCGCGTGGCAGCCAAGGAAGGATGCAACTATTTCACCTATAACATTCCCAATACGGTGTGCAACGACTGCGGCCACATAGACAAACGCTACCTGAAGGAATGCCCTGTCTGCCATTCGAAGAACGTTGACTACCTCACGCGCATCATAGGCTACCTGAAGCGCGTAAGCAATTTCTCCGTGGCGCGCCAGCATGAAGCCCACCGCCGCTATTATGCAGGGCTTGACAAATACGACGTGTCAAAAGAGCTGGAGCCGGTTAAGGTGGAAGTTCAAACGAAATAAAATGGTGGGCATTCATTAAATATAAAGCAATGCTGAAATATGTAAACACGGGAATCGTCTTCCAGGAAATCCCCGACGAGATGACGCTTGCCATAAATATCTCCAACTGCCCCTGCCATTGCCCGGGCTGCCATAGCAGCTACCTTTGGCAAGACATTGGCACTCCGCTCACTCCACTTTCGCTTGAAGGACTGCTTGGCGAATATGGCGATGCCATCACCTGCGTGTGCTTCATGGGTGGCGATGCCGAGCCGCAGAGCGTGAACGTGTTGGCGCGCTATGTCCACAACAATCATCCAGGCTTGCGTGTGGCGTGGTATAGCGGGCGGCAGCTCGTGCCATCTACAATACACAAGGAAGACTTCGACTATATAAAGGTGGGGCCTTATATCAGCCACCTCGGATGCCTGAAAGAGCGCACAACGAACCAACGGCTTTATAAGCGCGTGGCAGGTGACGGATTCGAGGACATCACGCGTCGCTTCTGGAAACGCACAGACGGGTGAGAAGGGGCAAACTGTTATGCTGTATATAACTCATAAACTGTCATACTGTATATAACTCGCAAAACTATCATACGATAATTGAAACTTCTCTTAAAAATCGACTAAAAACAAAAAAGGCAGCCAAGTAACGAGTCTTGACTGCCTTTTTCTTTCGCACAGCAAACTGCTCGTGCGACCTACTTTCCATGATTCTCATCGGATACGGTGAGCTTCTTGCGGCCGTGGGCACGACGGGAAGCCAGTACACGACGGCCATTCTTCGTGGCCATTCTCTCACGGAAGCCATGCTTGTTCACACGGCGGCGGTTGTGCGGCTGAAATGTTCTTTTCATCTTCTTATTCGTATTTTAATTTGTTATTATTCCACTGAGTAAAGGCAATATAGCCCCATTTGAGCTGCAAAATTACTCATAAAATTCGAAATAACAAAGAATTAAGCTAAATTTCGCCGTCAAGACAACGTTTTTTTATAAAAATGTAGTAACTTTGCACCGCTTTAAGTCATTGACTATACGCTAAACATACAATAAAAAGATGATTAATTCACAAGAAATCAAGAAGGGCACCTGCATACGCATGGATGGTGGCATATGGAAGTGCATCTGGTTTGAGCACCGCAAGCCGGGCAAGGGCAACACTGTTATGAACACAAAACTTAAGAATGTGGCCGACGGCCGTGTGCTGGATCGTACATTCCAGGTGGGCTTCAAGCTCGACGACGTGCGTGTGGAGCACCGTCCATACCAGTATCTCTATGAGGATCCTACAGGCTGCATCTTCATGAACCAGGAGACTTTCGAACAGTTCCCCATCAACCGCGACCTCATTACCGGTGGTGAGTTCATGAAAGAAGGCGACATCGTAGACGTGGTGATTGCAGCTGACGACGGCACTATCCTTTCTGCCGAGATGCCTCCTAAGACCAACTTGAAGATTACGCACTCTGAGCCGGGCGTTAAGGGCAATACTGCCACCAACGCCACAAAACCTGCCACTCTTGAGACTGGCGCTGAGGTTCGCGTGCCTCTTTTCATCAACGAGGGCGATGTCATCACTGTCAACACAGAGGATGGCAGCTATGTAGGCCGCGTGACAGAAAAGAAGTAAGAGTTTTTCCCTGGCTCTATATGAGGAAAGGGGAAATATTGACACCCAATTGTGCAGGGTGCGATTCTTGTACGAAGGGTCGCATCCTGTTTTTGTTTGTACATGTTTTCGGCAAAATGTCATAACCTAAAAATCATGGAGACACAAGACAATTTTCAGAGCGGCAATAATGCTGCCGGCAATAATGGTGTGGCAACCGCCTCTGCTGGAGATAAGACAGGGGAGAGGCTTTTCTCCATCGTTGTTCCTGTATACAATCGTCCTGATGAGGTGGATGAGTTGCTTGACAGCCTGACGCGGCAGACTCTGAAAGACTTTGAGGTCATAATAGTGGAGGACGGCTCACAGACTCCATGCAAGAGCGTCTGCGATAAATACAAGCAGAGCCTGGATATAAAGTATTTTGTGAAGCCAAACAGCGGGCCAGGGCAGAGCCGAAACTATGGCGTGGAGAGGGCTGTAGGCAAGTATGTGCTCATACTTGACAGCGACGTCGTGGTGCCCGAAGGCTATTTGTATGCCATTGACAAGGAGTTGAAGCGCGAGCCTTGCGAGGCTTTCGGAGGTCCCGACCGCGCAGCTGACAGCTTCACGCCCACCCAGAAAGCCATATCTTATTCGATGACTTCCTTCTTTACAACCGGCGGCATTCGCGGAGGAAAGAAGAAGCTTGACAAGTTTTATCCCCGCTCGTTCAACATGGGCGTAAGGCGCGATGTCTACAATAAGCTGGGTGGCTTTTCGAAAATGCGGTTTGGTGAAGACATCGACTTTTCCATACGCATATTTAAGGCAGGTTGCCGTTGCCGCCTCTTTCCTGACGCATGGGTATATCACAAGCGCCGCACCGATTTTCGCAAGTTTTGGCGACAGGTGTTCAACAGCGGCATAGCTCGCATCAACCTTTATAAAAAATATCCAGAGAGCCTTAAACTGGTTCATTTGTTGCCGGCGGTGTTCACCGTGGGAGTGATTTTCCTTCTGCTTACTGCCATTGCCGGGATTGTGGCAACGATAGTGCTTTTTGAGAAAGGCTATGGCATGGAACAGGCTCTGCCAATGGCGATTACTCTTGTCGCCCTTTCCCCAATCGTGCTCTATGCCGCAATAATCTTCTTCGATGCCAACTGCAAGACTGGAAGCATTAAGATAGCTGCTTTGAGCGTGCGCGCCGCCTTCACCCAGCTCATGGGCTACGGCTGTGGGTTTATCAAAGCGTGGTGGCAGCGCTGCGTCTGCGGCAAGGGTGAGTTTGAAGCCTACAAAAAGAACTTCTACAAGTAAACCAGCGTGCTTCTGCGTTGGCTATAATGACTTTCTGCATCTACATATCACGACTTTCACGACGTTTGATACTGGATTTTGCATCTACATATCACGACTTTTCACGATGGTCATATAAATATAGTAAGTCGTGAAAAGTCGTGAACAGCCGTTGTCTTAAAGTAGCCTCGTGAAGCTGTTGCCTAAAAGAGCTTGTCTACGTCAACTGATAAGCCTACCATGAAGTTGGCTCCGTCAGTAAGCGGAGCGTTAAGGTAATAATATTTTGGCTTATAGTTGAGAATATTGTCAACGGTAAGCGTAAGCTTGAATGCTTTGCCGAGGCGGTTGCTCAGCAGGGCTTTCCATACAGTGTAGGCAGGGTAATGAACCGATACCGTGCCACGGGAAATGTCGTAATAGTCGGCATACTCAATGTTGTCAACGCCAGAGAGCACTCGCCCGTCAATGGCAATGTTCAGCCCATACCACGATGTGAAGCGATGCTCCCAGTCGGCGTGGGCGTTCAAGGCATGTTTGCGGGCTGGAATATATTGGTTGTTGGCTGTGCGCCCTTCTTTGTCTTTCGGCAGCTGCTCGTCGGTATAGGAATATGAAATGCGCGCGGAGATACCGTTTTTCCATCTTGCCTTTGCCGAAGCTTCTATGCCGTTGACTGAATAGGTGTCAAGGTTGACGTATGGCAGGGTGGGGCGGCTGTCGTTTGCACTGGCAAAATAGGGCACGCCTGAGGCAATCTTGTTTTTTACGTGGTTGTGGTAGCCGCTCAGCAGCAGTTCGTAGTTGCTGTGGCGGTATTCCAATGAAAGATTGAAATTGTGGCTGAATTCTGGCTTCAAGTCAGGGTTGCCAAGAATAGTCCATATTCCTGCCGCATCAAAATCATAATACTTTTCCTTCAGCGATGGGGCTCGGAAGCCCATGCCATAGCCGAAGCGCACGTTGAGGCCTTTCACCGGTGTGTGGCGGATGCTCACCTTTGGTGTTAGCCGCTGTGTATTGCCGTCGCTGAAATAATCGTAGCGCAATGCCGTCACCACTTCCCATATCTGGTTTATGGTCCAGTCGTCTTGGGCAAAGGCATCGAAAGAATCTTGATGGCGTGTGCGCCCTTCAAGATGAGTGTTGAGCAAGTATTCATGCATGTAGTCGGCTCCAACGGTAAGGATGTTGCCATCGGCAAACCTATGGTTGTACAGCATTCGGAAGGCGTTTTGCACGTCGGAGTAGTCGCGAATGTCAAGGCGGCTTATGCGTTGGTAGTCAGACTTGTCATATTGGTCATAGCTATAGCTCATAGTTAGGTGCTTGCCTTCGCTTATTCTCCAGTCTGCTCTCAGTCCGCCATTGTAGTCGCGGTAGCGTTCGGGAGTGTCGGCAGAGCGCACTGTTTCGCGGAAGAAGTACCCCGCGTGGCCACCAAGTGTTATATTGTCAATTGGTCTATATGTAATCTGCTCCTTAAAGTTGTAGGTCTTGTCGCCATATATGGTGTTTATGACTCGCGTCACAGGGTCTGCGGCAGAGCTGACATTGTAGTTGTCGCGCGAGATTCGGCTGAAGTCGAAGGTGTTTCCCCATCGTCGTCCTCCCTGCTGCCATGTGAAGCCGTAGCGCTGGTCGCTGTGTTTGCCAATGCGCCCGTTCAGGTTGAGGGCGAAAGGCTTGTTGTCTTTCTTTGTAATGATGTTTATAACTCCGCCGTTGGCGTTGCTTCCGTAGAGAGCAGACACGGGCCCTTTCACTATTTCTATGTGGTCTACATTGCTTAGTGTGAGCCTGTCGAAGTCAACGTCGTCCATAGTCTCTCCCGCAAGCCTTTCGCCGTCAACGAGGATGAGCATGCTCTGTCCGCCAAAGCCGGAGAAGTTCATGTGGCGTTGTTGGTTCATCGAATATGAGAACTCAACACCCGGCACCACCTCTTGCAGTATGTCTTGCAAGGTAGTGGCATCGGCTTTCTCAATCTCGGCATGGCTTATGAGGCGTGTCAGCACTGGAGTGTTGAGCAATGTCTTGGGCGTGCGCGTGCCCGTGACGACTACTTGTGGCAGTGAGTCGGTGAGCTCTTGGGCAAATGTTACTACAGGCAACAGTAGTATTGCAATACAGTGGAAAAATCTTTTCATTCTAATACGGGTACCTATAGTTTATTGTCAGCCAGCAGCGTTCGCCATTTGAGCTTAGATAGTTTTGTAGTTGCACGGCGGCATAACGCCCGTTGGCAAGGCGCACAATGAATACGTGATTGTTGTGTGTGAACTCAGGTGGCAATGATTTCATCTCTACCTTTAGCCACGATGAGAGCACTTTGTTGATGCGGATGCCTTGGCAACCAAGTATCTTGTTCAATTGCTCAGTCTGGTCTGCCCACACAATGTTTTCACTCCATTCGTCGGGTGTAAATTCGGTGCCGGAGAAGTCGGCAGACGATGGCGGCAGGTCGTCGATTGATGTATAGTTGGTCTCCAATACGGCTCCGCCATTGGTTCTTGCGTCGTTGTAATGGATAGCCAAGTCCCAATGGTCGGGCTCAGCTTGCGCTGCTGTTGGCGTGAATGCGCGGAACTCGTTGACCGAAAGACCTTGCCCGAAGACATCATACCAGTAGGTGTACATGCCCACAGTGCCTTCTGCAGGGTGCTTGGTGGTGCGTTCGCCGGTGGCAGTCATCGGTATAGGGTAGGCTGTAAAATGGGTCTGATGATAGCGCAAAGCCTCCGTGTCTCCAGCCTTTCGGTATTGCTCCAATGAGTCAAAGCTTATGTAATACCAGTTCTGCCAGCTCGACGCGTTAATGTAAATCTGCGAGCTTGCCAGTTGGTTGTTGTCCTTTGAGTCGTCGTAGACATCATCGAACATGCCATTGCACGCTGTTGCTAATGAAATAATGCAGCAGCACGTAATGGCATGAAGTTTTTTTATGGTAAGCTTCATCTAAGAACTTACTGTTTTGCTCCTTTGAATGAATTGGTGATAAGCACTGGCGACTTGCCGAGGGCATAGATATTCTTCACCGTAAGCAGTCCGGCGGCATCTTTCTTTACAGAAATAATGCAGGCATCGCTTATGAAAGAATAGTCATCATTAAGGACGATAGGATACTGTGTCCCACCTGTAGACTCGAAGTGTACTTTTGCGGCAGAGCCCTTGTAAGCGCGTGTGAAGCCGGTAATGATGTTATACTTAAGACTGTCGATGGTGTAGGAGCCTATCTTTATGTTGCCAATTTGAGTGTTTGCATACGTCTCTTCAGGAATGGTGATGTTGATAGTGCCATTGCTGTTGCTTGTGATGCGGTATGACACGGCATTGGCTGTGGCATAGTCCCAGCTGAGTCTTCCCATGCCAACCTTTAGGCTGTCCTTGGCAGAATAATTACCAACATAGGATGCAGCTATTGCGTTTTCTACTTCATTCAAATCATTGTTGTCATCATCGCCGCAAGAGGCAAGTGTAAAACCGGTCATAACAAGTGCAGCGAACATGAGCACGAAACTTAATCTTTTCATTTTATTCTTTGGATTGATTAATATTCGGTGCAAAGTTACAACTTTTATGTCATGCCGCAATGATTAAATGTAAGTATTCTAAAAGAAAAACATTCTAAAAACAAATTATGTAAGAAAAAATGCCTATCTTTGCCAAAATAAATAATTATCAATATGAAAGCA
>CAZZNO010000069.1:0-4882 GCA_964655685.1 uncultured Prevotella sp. | reverse complement strand
AATATGAAAGCACTCAAAATATTCATTACCGTTTGCCTGCTTACGGCAATCAGTGCTTCCGCACATACTGTTACTATCCTTGTCTCCTGTGATGGTTTCCGTTGGGACTATCCGCAGTTTTATGATACGCCTTTCCTTGACTCTATGGCGGAAGCAGGGGTGAGTGGAGAGCTGCTGCCGTCTTTTCCTTCAAAGACTTTCCCAAATCACTATACGCTTGCCACAGGTTTGCGCCCTGAGCACCACGGCATCATAGCCAACACGTTCTTAAACCGCAAGACGGGGGCAGGATTCTCATTGTCAAACCCGAATACTAAGTTCGATCCACAATATTATAAAGGTGAGCCGCTTTGGCTTACAGCTCAGCGCCAAGGCAAGAAGACGGCTGTGTTCTATTGGCCCGGCTCTGATGTTGCCGTCCAGGGTAAGTATCCCAACGTGTGGCATGCTTATGATGAGAAACCGCACATGACCCCAGAGCAGCGCATTGACAGCATAATGACTTATTTGACAAAGGCGGATGCGCCAGACCTGATAATGGCTTACTTTGAGGAACCTGACGCGAGTGGCCATAAATACGGCCCGCAATCGAGGCAGGTGCGCCATGCTGTGGAGCAGATGGACTCGTTGCTCGGCTCTTTATGGGCAAGGATAAAGGCTAAGGGATTAGAAAAAAATGTAAACCTTGTAGTCGTTTCCGACCACGGCATGACTTGGTTCACGCCTTCAAGGCAAATACGTCCGGCTGAATATTTGAAAAAAGACTGGTACGTAAAGCTTGAAGGCAATTTGCCTACGAATGTTTATGTATCAAGCTCTTGGCAGCAAGACAGCATAGTCAATGCTTTGAAGAATGTGCCTCATCTGCGTGCATGGCGCAAGGCAGACATCCCTTCGTGGCTTCATTATCAGGACGATGCCAATATTGGCGACGTGCTTGTGTTGCCGGACGAAGGTTATCTTTTCACCGACGACAGTTGCTACAGCGGTGGTGTGCATGGCTATGACCCTGCTTACAGCGACATGCATGCCGTCTTCCGCGCATTCGGCAAAGACATCAGGCGCAATGTGGAGCTTGGACAATTCAGCAATACCGCCGTCTATCCTTTCATCTGCCATTTGCTTGGCATAAAACCTGCTAAGAATGACGGGAATGAGGCGTTCGGCGAGATAAAGCCAAAAGCTTTACGCTATTGATATTTCCAACCTTTCTAATTCACCGTATGGCTTGCCATTTTTGGCAATATTTATAGGCTAAGAACTATGCAGAAACTATCTATCACTGATTGGGCAGAAGAAGACCGTCCCCGTGAACGGCTTGAAAGGCTTGGGGCTGAGGCTCTGAGCAATGCCGAGCTGCTTGCGATACTTATAGGTTCGGGTACTCCGCAACAAAGCGCCGTCGACTTGATGAAGGTTGTCTTGGCGGCTTGCCACAACAACCTGAACACCCTCGGCAAGATGTCAATCAACGATTTGGAGAGCTTCAAAGGCATAGGACCGGCTAAAGCCATTACAATTCTTGCAGCTTGCGAGCTGGGAAAGCGCAGAGCAAGGGAACGGGCTGAGGAACGTGCCGACCTTGGCTCAGCCACAGCCGTCTATAACTATATGCACCCACGCATGCAGGACTTGGACGTAGAGGAGTTTCACATATTGCTGATGAACCAAAACTTCAAACTCATAAAGGAAATGCGCATCAGCCACGGCGGAATAACCGAGACGGCGGTGGACATCCGCATCATTATGAAAGAGGCTATCTTGAACAATACCACCGTCCTTGCGGTTTGCCACAATCATCCCAGCGGCAACGTCCAGCCGTCGCGGCAGGACGACAACCTCACCGACCGCATACGCAAGGCGTGCGACATCATGCGCATCTATTTCCTTGACCACGTCATCATCACCGACGGCGCCTACTACAGCTATCGTGAGAAGGGGCGCATCTGAAAGATGCCTTCCTGCCTGTGCAGTGGTTAAGCCCTCGTTCCTTATACACTGTATAGCTAAAATATGATAAAGCTGAGCAAACGCATATACATTTTTTTAATTTATCCTTTGCTTATATCGCTTTTTTTCGTAAGTTTGCAAAAAAGTTGATTTCTCTATGACACAAGAAGAAAAGACAAAGATAGAAGAACGCATCGTAGACGTTCTGAAAACCGTCTACGACCCTGAAATACCTGTCAATATCTACGACTTGGGAATGATTTACAAGATAGACCTTGGCGACGACGGCACGCTGAATGTGGACATGACGTTCACAGCGCCATCGTGTCCTGCCGCCGACTTCATTCTTGAAGATGTGCGCACTAAGCTTGAAAGCGTTGAAGGCGTGAAGACCGCCAACGTAAACCTCGTGTTTGACCCCGCATGGGACCAAAGCATGATGTCGGAGGAGGCAAGGGTTGAACTTGGTTTTGAGTAGTTCTGTACGCTTCCCGTTTGCGGAAACTGAGTAACTGATTTTTATGCGGAAAAACATCTATTTCTTATCCGACGCACATCTTGGCTCCCTTGCCATACCGCATCGCCGTATGCAGGAACGCAGGCTTGTGCGCTTTCTTGACAGTATAAAGGACAAGGCTGAGGCTATTTATCTGCTCGGCGACATGTTCGACTTTTGGTACGAATACAAATATGTTGTGCCAAAGGGATATACAAGATTTCTTGGCAAGCTGTCTGAGCTTACCGACATGGGCGTAGAGGTCCACTTCTTCACAGGCAACCACGATATTTGGACATACGGCTACTTGGAAGAAGAATGTGGGCTGATAGTGCACCGCAAGCCTTTGACTACGGAGATACATGGCAAGATTTTCTATCTTGCTCATGGCGACGGGCTGGGCGACCCCAACGGCAATTTCAAGATTCTCAGGCGCATATTCCACAACAAGACTTGCCAACGCTTGTTCAGCGCCTTGCACCCTCGTTGGGGCATGGCGTTTGGGCTTGAATGGGCTAAACACAGCCGGTTGAAGCGCGAAGATGGCAAGGAACCACCGTATATGGGCGAGGACAAAGAATATCTTGTTTTGTGGACAAAGGAATATGAGAAGACTCACCCCAACATCGACTACTTCATCTACGGCCACCGCCACATAGAGCTTGACCTGAACCTGCCACGGGTGGAAGGCCACACGGCGCGGATGCTTATACTTGGCGACTGGATAACGCAATTCACCTATGCTGTGTTCGATGGTGAGCACCTCTTTCTTGAGGAGTATGTGGAAGGCGAAAGCAAACCGTAATTACTAACTTCATATTATAAACTACTATGACACAATCCACCAATCGTAACAACATCGACTTTGAGCGTTCCAATCTTGAGGAGATGCAAGAGATGGAAAGCAATTCGTCTTTCGACCGTAAGCGCAGGATTATAGGGGCTATATGTGGTCCGATATGCGCCATACTTGTATGGATAACGCCTATTGCCGCCCTTTCGCCGGAAGCCCACAAGCTGCTGGCAATCATGACGCTTGTATGCCTTTGGTGGATAACAGAGCCCGTGCCCATTCCCGTAACCTCCCTCGTCGGTCCCACGCTGTGCGTCGTATGCGGCGTTGTGGGCATGAAGGATGCGTTTGCAGCTTTTTCCAACCCCACGATTTTCCTTTTCATGGGCGGCTTCATCATAGCCAAGGCAATGATGGTGAACGGCATCGACAAGCGCATAAGCTATGGCATAGTGTCTATGCGCTGGGTAGGCGATAGCCCCCGCCGCATCTTTTTCGCCGTAGGACTTGCCTGCATGCTCTGTTCTGGCTGGATTAGCAACACCGCCACGGCAGCTATGATGTTCCCCATAGCCCTCGGACTGCTTGAAGCCATACGCGAGATGATGGCGCATAAGGGCAAGAAAATAAACCTGAAAACCTATAAATATGCCACAGGCCTTATGCTGATGACGGCTTACGCATGCTCCATCGGCGGCGTGCTCACCCCCATTGGCACGCCTCCTAATATCATTATGCTTGGCTTCCTCGACGAGATGTGCGGCATCAATATAGGCTTTTTCCAGTGGATGATTTGGGGCTTCGTGGCAATGGTAGTCTATTTTGTAATAGCCTACATAGTGCTTAGCAAGATGTTCCCTGCCGACGTCAAGCACATAGACGGTGCCCACGAGTTTGTAGAGGAGAAGCGGAAAGCCCTTGGCAAGTGGACACTTGCGCAAAAGAACACAATGGTGGGTTTCATCATTGCCGTTGTGCTATGGGTGCTTCCAGGCATACTTAGTATGATTCTTGGCAATAATGCCCCTGAACTGAAGGCATACAACAAGCTTTTCCCGGAGGCAGCAGCAGCGATGATTGGCGCGTTGGTGCTGTTTTTCCTGCCTGGCGGCAAGAAGCCGAATGGCAAGCCACGTCCGGTTATCAGTTGGAAACAAGCCGTGGAAGGCGTAGAGTGGGGCACGCTGTTGCTTTTTGGCGGCGGCTTGGCAATGGGCGGAATGATGTATTCTACCGGTCTTTCACAGTGGATAGGCGACAACATAGTGGCGTGGATGGGCGGTAACCCGTCACAGCTGGTTCTTGTGGCAGTGTTCTGTGTTGTCTCGTTGCTTATGTCAGAGCTCACCTCACATACGGCTGCTACCAACATGGTTGGCCCATTGGCAATAGGAGCGGCAGTTGCCGCAGGTTTCAGCCCTGTTCCCGTGGCTGTAGGCGTAGCCTTGTCGGCATCCCTCGGCTTCATGCTCCCTGTGTCTACGCCGCCTAATGCTATCGTCTATGCTAGCGGTTATGTGCCAATCACCAAGATGATAAAGACCGGAGTCATCATCGATTTTATTGGCATCGCCTTTGTCACTATACCTATAGCGCTGTACCTCGTCAGCTTGGTCATAGGCTGATAATTTTGTAAATTAAGA
>CAZZNO010000068.1:0-15624 GCA_964655685.1 uncultured Prevotella sp. | reverse complement strand
GGAAGACAGAAGTCCGGAAGACCGGTCAAATGTCCAATCATTGTAAAGCAATACGGCAATAGTAATGACAGGACTTCTGAGCTCGCAATAGTAATGACAGGACTTCTGAGCTTCTGCTTTCTGGACTTCTAACTATATCAGTTGCGGCAGGAATGTTGCGAATATCAATACTACGATTCCAACTATGAGGACTGCTATTGTTTTCTTATTGCAGCCTGCCCATTCTTTTAGGATTATGCCCCACACGTTGCTGAACACCACGTTCAAAGCCATGAGGATGCAGAACGAGAGCGTCATGAGTGTAGGCGACGACGTTAGGAAGCCTTTGCCAAGGGCGAGCCCGAAGAACTGGCTGTACCACAAAGCTCCTGCGAGTATGCAGAACACAAGGTTGTTGAGCCAAACGCTGCCTTTCTTGTAGTCGCCCCACGTGTGGTTCTTTTGGTTTTGCCAAAGGCAGTATGCCGCGTTCGTGACAAAGCCGCCAAGTGTTACGAGCAAAGTAGCGGGCAGGGTCTTGTACATGTCCGGTGTAAGGTCGCCGAAGTTGATGTTCTTGCCAAATTCCAGCCCTACATTGAAGCATCCGCTCATGAAACCCGACAACAGGGCGATGGCAATGCCCTTGGGGAAGTTGAAGTCCTTGACGGCTTTCTTCTTTTCTTCCTCGCTCAGTGCGTCAGATTTCATTTTGCCCGCCACTCCTATTATGGCTATGCCAATGAGAGTAACGGCAACACCCAGTATTACGGCAAAGGTCAGTCGTGACAGGGCGTTTTCCTCTGGGAAGAAGATGTTGAGCAAGACCGGCCCCATGATGGTTCCGAGTCCGGCGCAAGTGCCAAGAGCAATAGACTGTCCGAGGGCTACGCCAAGGTATCGCATGGAGAGTCCGAATGTTAGTCCGCCAACGCCCCACAGCGCGCCGAAAAGCATTGTCATGCCAATGTCGAAGTTGCTTGCGTTGCTGAAAAGCTCACAAAGGGTGTGTCCTTGGGGCACGGCGAGCATGGCTCCGAGCAGTGGCAACACCAGCCAGGCGAACACACCCTGCACAAGCCAGTAGCTTTCCCAGCTCCAGTTCTTTATCTTGTTGATTGGCACATAGCTGCTCGATTGACAGAATGCGCCGATGGCAATGATGATTAAGCCGATTAGTATATCCATGTTTTTTGAAGTTCAGAAATTAGAAGTCCGGAAGTTCGGAAGTTCAGAAGTCCGGAAGTTCAGAAGTCCTGTCAAATGTCCGGTCGGTACAAAGCTATAAGCAATAGTAATGACAGGACTTCTGGACTTCCGTCTTCTGTACTTCTAAAATTATTTACGCTTGAATGTCACTTCCTGCTCATATTTCTCTATCTCTGGGATAAACTCCTCAGCCACGGGCACATTGTGCTTGAGGTTGAAGTAGTCGTACACAGCGCCAAGCGGCAGAGTCTTTTCTTCCTCGAGGATGGCGAGACGCTGGAAAAGCTGGTCGTTGTCTTCGTATTTGCGGAGCAGGTCAAGTGGCTCGAGGAAGGCGGCGAGCAGTGCTTTCTGCGTGGCGCGGGTGCCGATGATATAAGCCCCGATGCGGTCGATGGAGGCATCGAAGTAGTCGAGTCCTATGTGGGCGCGGTTGAGTTGCCCTGAACGTACAAGCTCTGCAAAGAGGTTGCGTGTGTTGTCGTCGAAAAGGGTCACGTGGTCGCTATCCCAATGCATCGGGCGGCTGACGTGAAGCATCAGCTCTGGCACAAAGAGCAACAGCGAGCTTACGGCATTGCTCACGTCCTCAGTTGGCTCATAGTGGCCGGTGTCGAGAGTATATATCATGTTGTTCTTGGCGCAGTAGCCGGCTACGAAATCGTGACTTCCTACAGTGAACGCCTCCAAGCCTATGCCGAACAACTTTGCTTCTAAGCAAGTTTTCATATCAGGCAGGTTCTCTTTCATTATCTCGTCAAGGCTTTCCTTGAAGATTTGTCGATAGCGGTATTTCTCAGTAGTGTAGTCCTTTGAACCGTCGTGTACCCAAATGTTCATGATGCACGGGTCGCCCTGATATTTACCCATAGCGTCGGCAATGCGGCGGCAGCGCTTTGTGTGTTCAATCCAGAAGTTGCGTATTTCCGGGTCAGGATTGGCAAGAGAGAGGTTGCCACTCTTGGGATGAGAGAAAGACGTTGAGTTGAAGTCAAGCTTAAGATTATGCTCCTTAGCCCATTGCATCCAGCTCAGGAAGTGTTTGGGTTCGCACTGGTCGCGGTCAACGAACTTGCCGCCGAAGTCGCCGTAAGTCTCATGCAGGTTCAGGCGGAAGGTGCCGCCGAGCATCGACTGCACTTTTTCTATGTCCTGGCGCAGCTCGTCTATGTTGCGTGCGCGGCCTGGGAAGTTGCCCGTTGTCATGATGCCGCCCGACGCAGCCTCGCCACGCTCAAAGCCTACAACGTCGTCAGCCTGCCAGCAGTGCAGGGATATAGGGGTTTTGTCAAGCTGCTCAAGAGCCTTGTCTGTGTCTACGCCAAGCTCTGCATACCGCTCCTTGGCTACTGCGTAATTCTTCTCGATGATTTCTTGTTTCATAATGATTTTTATTTTTTGTTATTGCTTATTTTGCTTACTATGCCTATTATGCCTACTATGCCTACTATGCTTAATGGGCTTAATGGGCATAATAGGCTTATTGGGCTTACTACTGCACTATAGCTAAATACTTCTCATACGCCTTGTCATACGCCGCCTTGTCCTTTGGCAGGTATGCCTTCGTTTCGGTGCTGTTGCTGATGATGCGCCTCATTTCCCAGATGTCGCCCACCTCGCCGCAAGCCTTTGCCTGTAGCATTATGTTGCCAAGGGCTGTGCCCTCAGTAGGGCCGGCAAGCACGTTCACGCCACAGCTGTTGGCGGTGTACTGGTTGAGGTAATCGTTTTTTGAACCGCCGCCAATGATGTGCAGAGTAGTGATGTCGAAATCGGCAAACTCTTGCAGCCATGTAAACACTTGGCGGTAGCGCATGGCGAGCGAGTCGAAGATGCAGCGGCAGTATTCCCCGTTGCTTCGTGGCACGGGCTGACGGGTGCGCTCGCAGTAGTCGTTGATAGCCTTGACCATGCTTTCAGGATTGGCAAAACAAGGGTCGTCGGGATTGATGAGAGAGCGGAATGGCTCTGAGGCATCAGCCTCTGCCTGAAGCTGTGCGTGGCTGGTGCCGCTTGTCCATTCTTTGCGACAACGCTCATAAATCCACATGCCGCAAATGTTTTTCAGGAAACGTGTGGTGCCTTCTATGCCGCCTTCGTTGGTGAAGTTGCGGTCGAAGCTCTGCTTGTTAATAATCGGAGTCTTCGATTCAATGCCCATCAGGCTCCATGTGCCACTGCTGAGATAGGCGAAATGCCCGTCCTTGGCAGGCACTGCGGCAACGGCAGAAGCGGTGTCATGCCCCGCTACAGCCACAACAGGTATTGCGCCTATCCCCGTAATTCTCTGTATGTCTTCGTTCACGGTACCTATGACGGTTCCCGGCAAGGTCATTGTGCCAAACTGGCTGCGCTTCAATCCGAGGCTCTCCACGAGGTCTTGGTCAAGATCCTTTGTTGTCGGGTTGAGCAGCTGTGAGGTTGAGGCTACGGTATATTCGCATATAGCCTTTCCCGTGAGCATATAGCTCAGGGCATCGGGCATAAAGAGAATCTTCCCGGCATTGGCAAGGGCAGGGTTGTTGTCTTGCCGCATTTGGTAGAGCTGGAAAAGCGAATTGAAGTTCATGAATTGTATGCCGGTCTTCTCATAAACCTTCTCTTTGTTTATGGCATTGGCAAAATATCGCTCCATAGCGCCGTTGGTGTGTGGGTCGCGGTAAGAAACAGGGTAGGAGAGCAGTTGCCCGTCGCTGCCAATGAAGGCGAAGTCGCAGCCCCATGTGTCTATGCCTATGCTTTTGATGTTGAGCTTTCGGCTGGCAGCCAGCTTCAGAGCCTTCACTATTTCGTTATACAGTGCCAACAAGTCCCAATAGTCGTGGTGGCAGGCGTGTATTATGGGATTGTCGAAACGTGTGAGATCTTCAAGCTTTATCTTGCCGTTGCTGAGCTCGCCAATTATAGTGCGGCCGCTCGTGGCTCCAAGGTCTACGGCAAGGAAATGTCGGAATTCTTGCATACGGTTTGCTTTTTTGTTTTAGAGTTTTAATTATTTACGATGCAAAGTTAAGAACAAAAAGCCTTGTCGACCGTAGGTTTTTGATAATTGACCTTTGAGTTTTGGGAAAAGTGACCCTGTGCGGCACTATGAATTTGCCCGATCATGTAAATATAACTGACAAAAATCTGGTAGGGGTAAAATAGGTCTAAAAAATCGCGGACGCTTTAATTCCTGGCTAGTCCTGCTTCACAAGGAGTGCTTAGGCGGCGTTGCTGCTCCGTCTCTACGCCGTAAAGACGTTACGTTTACGGCGTAGATGCATGACGTTTACGGCGGCAGTGACTCATCTTTACGGCGTAAATAACAAACCATTACGCCGTAAAGACGATTGCTTGGAATAAGAGATTATGACTTGGTTTTGTAAGTCGCTGATTGATAAATGATTGCAACTACGCCTGAGAATCGCGTATTTGAAACCAAAGTACTTCTTGCTCGGAAAAACGCTGCTCATGAAGGGGGTGTTGTAAACATCTTTCAAGGCTTGTAGCTTATAAAGTTGGCGGAAGTCTTGCTGATGCTTATCTTGTCTTTTTCCTGAACTCTACGGGGCTGATGCCTACCTTCAGCTTAAACTTTGACGAGAAATAGTCGGATGACTCGAAGTTGAGCCTGTAGGCTATTTCCTTGACGCTCAGGTCGGTTGTCGACAGCAACTCCTTGGCTCGCTGTATGCGCAGCTCCTGTTGGTACAGGGCAGGAGCCACGCCCGTGTATTCCTTGAACAGCTTGCGAAAGTTGCTGTAGCTGATGCCGCTTTCGTCGGCTATCTGCTGGATGGTTATGCCTGATTCCAACGACTCCCTTATGCGTAGGCGGGCGCGGTTGATTACATCTACGTGAAGCTTGTTGGATGTGAACTTCTTGTTGCGTGCGAAGGCATACATCAGTCCGATGAGATAGTTCACCATGCCCGCCATGATCTGCTGTGAATTGGCAAGCTCCTCAACTGCCGCCTTGTAGGCATCGCGGTAGAGGCGCATAATGTCTTCGCTGAATCCAACCTTGTATATAGGCTTTTCAGGCGCAAGAAATCCGGCGCGCACGCGGTCGTCCATGTTCTTGCCCTTGAAGCCAATCCAGAAGCTTTTCCATCCGGTGTCTTTCAGAGGGTGGTAGGTGTGCCACTCGCCTGGGAAAAGCACAAACATGTCGCCGGCGTGGAGCTCCGTGAGCTTTACATGAGCAGACTGGAACACGCCGCTGCCCTCAACGATGTACAGCAATTGATACTCGTTGAGGGTTCTGCCGTGCCCGGTGTTGAAATAATAGCCGTCGGCATGGCCGCGTGTGGGGTAGTCGTCGCCGGGAGCCACTTCCTCGTAGCCCACGGTAGAGACGGTGAGCCCCCACTTCGTGTCACGCTCGCTCGCTATAAGGTACTTGCTTCTTTGCATAGCTTCGGGATGTCCCTGCTGCCTCTTGGCAAAGCCGGTTTCTTATTGTTCTCTTACGATTATGCTGCCGTTTGCCTGATGCGTGGCAAGCACGAGCACCTCGGCAATCTGCACATGTTCAGGAGCCGATGCGGCATAGAAAGCCACGTCGGCAATGTCGTCGCCCGTCAGGGGCTTTATGCCTTTGTAGACATTGGCGGCGCGCTCGGTGTCGCCATGAAAACGGGTGTTGCTGAAATTGGTTTCCACCAGTCCCGGCTTCAGGTCGGTCACTCTCAGCTTTGTCTTTGCCACGTCTATGCGCAGTCCGTCGGTAATAGCCTTTACGGCAGCCTTCGTGGCGCAGTAGACGTTGCCTCCGGCGTAAGCCGCATCACCTGCCACGCTGCCTATATTAATAATGTGTCCGTGGTTCAGGCGCACCATGTCCGGCACTATGAGTCGCGTCATGGTTAGCAGGCCCTTTATGTTGGTGTCGATCATGCGGTCCCAGTCGTCTGGGTCGCCTTCATATTCCGGCTCAAGCCCTTGTGCCAGTCCGGCGTTGTTTATGAGAACGTCTATCGGCTTCCAGCTGTCGGGTATAGAAGCCACTGCCTCCTTTGCTGCATTGCGGTTGCGCACGTCAAAGCACAGCGTGAGCGTGTCCGTGGGCAGTGATGATTTTAGGGCTTCCAGTTTCTCGTTGCTCCTGCCGGTGGCTATTATGCGGTAGCCGCCTTCAGCAAATTTCCTTGCGCAAGCTTCGCCTATGCCGCTTGTCGCTCCGGTAATCAATACTGTTTTCATTATTATTTGTTTATGCTTTATTGATTGTAGTGTCTATAATGTAAACGACGTGAAATCCATGATATTATGTTTTACCACTGACAAAAATGTGCAAAATAAAGCTAATTTGTAGACAGTCTCAAAGAAAAGTAGTATATTCGCAGAAAAATTGCATGCTATGAGGAATATTATATTTGTATTGTTTGCCTCCGTGCTTATGCTTTCGTGCGCCACGGGGCAGACCGCTTCAGAGAAGAAGGCTGCGGCGCGTCAGCTGCAAAGCCAGATAGAAGATTCGATAAACCAGCGCACCATAAAAGTGACGGTAAACTATGCCAATCCGTTGCGCATGCCGCCAAGGCATCTTACGACCGACTACAGCATAGCCTTGCGTGGCGACACGGTGTTGAGCTGGCTGCCGTACTTCGGCGTGGCTCATCGTGCCGATATCAGCAACGATACCACCAGTCCGCTCATCTTCAAGGAGAAGGCTTATGACGTGAAGGTGGTCAAGGGCAAGAGGGATGCATACGACATCACGTTCGCCACACGCCACCGCTCTGAGATGTTGGAATACAGGTTGTCTGTGTTTCCTAATGGGAACGCTATGGTAAACGTCACTTCGAGCGACCGTGACGCTATTAGTTTCGACGGCGATGTGGACGTGAATGTGGATGCCGGTATCCAACGAAAATAAGTAGTAGAGTAGGGAGCTATGATAAATAAAATCAAGTTTTTCATTGTTTCGTTGCTGTTTCTGCCATTGATGGCGGCGGCTCAGGAAATGGATACCCGTGCCAACGGCTATAGCGTCAGGTATGAGAAAGAGCATCTTTTCCTGCAAAAGGATTCGGGGTTTAATGTCGTGGATTATGACATTCAATGGCCGGAGATAGTAAATTTTGACAGCGTCACGTCGCTAAAGAGGTTTATCAGCGACATGCTTCTTGACCATGCCACCTCCAGCATCGACTCTTTGCTCATGTCAATAGGCGAGAGTTATGGCAAGCCGGTGACGGGACCGTTTAAGGAGATTCCCGACGACCACCGTTTCTGCTACATTACGTTGTCGGCTAAGGTGGTGTCTTATGAGCCTGGCCGCTGGATAGCGTATATGCTCGAAAGCAAGGTTGAGCCACAAAAACTTTCCGCTTTCAAGCCCAAGAACGAGAGCCGTGCCATCGTGTATGACCTAACGCGCAACCAGGTGATGCTTGCCGATGACATGTTGCGCAGCATAGTGAAGGACATGGCAGCGTCGCAAGACTTTTACAACCAGTTATTTGCGTCGCTCAGCGATGAGATGTATGATAACCTTTTGTCGTCTGAAATAAAGGGCGTGTGGATAGGCAACGGGCTGGTCTACTTTCTGGTGGATGCCATTTCGGCTGACGGAGAAAAGACAACCTACACCGTTTCTATGCCGTACGAGAATTGTAGAAACGTGTTGACGAGGAATGTGCGCAATATGGTTGAAAAGGATCTTAAGCCCACTCAGCCTAAGTTTATATCCCTGCTTCAGTCCTGGAAAGGAGACCCTATATATAATAAGGTGGAACAGATGCCTGAGGTGAAGGGAGGGCAGGACGCTTTGCGCAATTATCTGGCTCATGTGGGCAATCCTAATTTCAGGCTCTCCAAGCCCATGCGTGTATATCTGTCGTTTGTTGTAGACAAGACGGGCAAGGTGCAGGACGTGAGTGTAGTCTCGCCGGCTTCGCCAATGCTTGACGAACATGCCGTAAGCGTGATAAAGGGTTTGCCGGCTTTTTCGCCGGGTCGACAAAACGGGCAACCTGTGTGCGTGAGACTTTATTTTCCGGTCAATTACAAGCCTTGATTTCCCTTTTTACTTACAATCTATAAGTAGCCGCGGTCAAAAGCCGCGGCTTTTTGTTTCCTTTTCTACGTTTTAGCCCTGTCTAACTTCCAATTTGAAACTTAGGATTATTGATTTATATCAACAGGAAAGCAAAATCAAATAAATTTACAAAGTAGAAAGAATTGATAGAGTTTTGACAAGCTGTGGATAATTTTCTGACTTTGCGAAAAGCGGTTGTAAACCGACAAAATGTAAGCAAAGGCATACTTAAAACCCTTTGTTGAGATAAGCTGCTTTTCAAATTGTAAGTTTAGCCCGCCTCTTTTTCCATTTTTATTTTTTAAAGGCGGTTGTAAATAACAGTCTAATTTTATGCGAAAAATAATGATAAAATAACGTTAAAGAATTATCGGTGTATTATATTTTTTGTATACCTTTGCATCAGAAAAAATAAAGTACCCGTAAAATTAAAACTCGAAAGGAGAACTTAAAATGAAAAAGATTATCTTGGTTTCAGCCTTGATGCTGATGACGGTCGCAAGTTTTGGTCGCAGCCGCGTCAGTGAGAATGCAAAGATTGTTGCAGATACAATCTACTATGCAGCCAATCAGCAGAGCGTAAGCAATGCAAGCCAGGCAAGCTACTACCGCTTGCTTAAGACACAAGGCACAGGTCTCGCGAAGGAAGACGTGTTCCAAGACTTCTATATGAACGGCAACCTGAGAGCTGAGGGTGGCTACAACTTCATTGACTTGAACAACGACAAGAACACTGTGCTCAACGGTGAAGTCACCACTTTCTACAGCAATGGCAAGGAAAAGCTGCACGGCAAATATGTGAACGGCAAGCGCAATGGCTATTTCACGCTCCAGCTTCGTGACGGTGGCGTGGCAGTGGTTTCTTACCTGAACGGCAAGTCGAGGTTCGACTACTTCATGGTCACTCGCCCTGACGGTACGCAGGAAAAGCGCCCTTTGGATGAAATAAAATCTCTCTTACAATAATAACAATGCTGATTATTGGTGAGTGTGTCAATAATCAGGTCTCTCTTACAATTATTATATAATATACATCAAGATTGTTTCGGAAAGCCCGCGTTCGTGAGAATGTGGGCTTTTATAGTGTTAAACCATAAATAATGTTTCATAATCCTATTTACAATTAATGTTTCTTAATTTAAATACTATTTTTAAGTGAAATGCGTCATTAGATTGTTTTAATTATAGGAACCTAAAATATATGGATTACAAGATGGACATTAAGTCAAGATTAGCGTTCGTATTTCTGGCTGCATTTTGCAGTGTAGGCGCGCAGGCTCAGGATAACAAGGTAGCCGCAGCACAGCCATTGGAGATACACCAGAAAGAGTTTGGCACTGAGTACATTAAGGCTTGTGCCGACAACACTAAAGTATTGGTTTCCAAACGCCCTGATGTCAAGCAGCGGCTGTTTGTTTCCGATGCCGTTGAGAAAAAGATTAAAGAGGTGAAGAAGCTTCTGAAGGACAACCCCAAGCTCTGCTGGATGTTCGAGAATTGCTTCCCCAACACTCTTGAAACCACCGCCCACTATTCGTCAAATGGCGATGATGACACCTTCGTTTACACAGGTGACATACCTGCCATGTGGCTTCGTGACAGTGGCGCGCAGGTATGGCCATACCTGAAACTTGCCAACAAGGACGAGAAACTGCGCCGCCTCGTAAGGGGTACCATTCTCAGGCAGTTCCTTTGCATCACTATCGACCCGTATGCCAACGCCTTCAACAAAGAAGCCTCTGGCGCAGGATGGCAAAAGGATGGCACCGACATGAACCCCAACGTGTATGAGCGCAAGTACGAGATTGACAGTCTCTGCTACCCCATACGCTTGGCTTATGAATACTGGAAAGTAACAGGCGATGCTTCTATCTTTGGCGAAAGATGGATGAAAGCGATAAAGAACGTGCTCCAAACCTTCAAGCAGCAACAAAGAAAGGATAATGTAGGCCCGTACCGCTTCCTTAGAGTTACTGACCGTGCTTATGACACGGCTCCTTGGGGAGGTTACGGTGCGCCTACCAAACCGGTCGGCTTGATAGTGTCAATGTTCCGTCCTTCCGACGATGCCACTACGCTTCCTTACCTTGTTCCTTCCAACTTCATGGCTGTGAGCAATCTTAAGAAGGCTGCCGAGATATTGCGTTCGGTGAACCATGAGGATGCGCTTGCGAAAGACTGTGAGGCTCTTGCGGCTGAGGTGCACGATGCATTGATGAAGTATGCCGTGGTAGACCATCCTAAATATGGAAAGATCTACGCCTTCGAGGTTGACGGTTTCGGCAACCATCTCCTTATGGATGATGCCAATGTGCCGAGCCTTTTGGCAATGGGCTACCTAGGCGACGTGAGCCTTGACGACCCTATATACCAGAACACACGCCGCTTCGTGTGGAGCCATGACAATCCTTGGTTCTTCTCAGGCAAGGCTGGTGAAGGTATTGGCGGCCCGCACATCGGCAGGAACATGGCATGGCCGATGAGCATAATGATGAAAGCATTTACGTCAAAGGACGACAAAGAGATAAGCAAGTGCATGAAGATGCTCCTCACTACCGACAACAACACGGGCATGATGCACGAGAGCTTCGATGTAAACGACGCAAGTCATTACACGCGTCCTTGGTTCGCATGGCAGAACACGCTCTTTGGTGAGCTCGTCTTGTATCTTATCGACAACGGCAAGACCGAACTCCTGAAGCACTGCCTCGACTGATTTGCCTATGACATTCTGTGGGGCACGGTTCTGCCGTGCCCTAATATTTAACTTAAACCGAAATGACTGAAAAAAAGAAAGTAAGTCCGATTGCTTGGGTTCCGACCCTTTATTTCGCAATGGGAATGCCCTTCGTGGTGCTAAACATGGTGTGTGCGCTTATGTATAAAGGCATGGGCGTGAGCGATGCGCAGATAGCGTTTTGGACATCTCTGATTATGCTGCCGTGGACATTGAAGCCATTGTGGAGCCCGTTCTTGGAGATGTATAAGACGAAGAAGTTCTTCGTAGTCTTCACCCAGCTCACCACAGGCGTTTGCTTTGGGCTTGTAGCCTTTGCGTTGCAATTGCCTTCTTTCTTTGCCATTACCATTGCCTTGCTTGCCGTGATTGCCTTTAGCGGGGCTACGCACGACATTGCTGCCGACGGCACCTATATGGCTGTGCTCTCCAATGAGGAGCAGGCTAAATGGATAGGCTGGCAAGGTGCTTTCTACAATATCGCGAAGATAGCCGCCACGGGCGGGCTGGTTTATCTTGCCGGAGTATTCATACAAGACTATGGAGTCACCAAGGCATGGATGATTATCATGCTTTGCATTGCCGTCATAATGCTTTGCCTCGGCGTATGGCATTTCTTCGTGCTTCCTACCGACGGGCACAATGCGGCGGCAGGCAAAACCATTGGCGACGTTTGGCGCGACCTTGTTGAAGTTATCGTCGACTTTTTCCGCAAGAAACACATCATTTATTATATATTCTTCATTATCCTCTATCGTTTCGCCGAGGGTTTCTGCATGAAGATAGTGCCGCTTTTCCTTAAGGCTGGACGCGATGTCGGCGGACTTGGCATGGATGAGAAAGCTATAGGCTTGTGCTATGGCACGTTTGGAGCCGCCGCCTTCGTCTTAGGTTCTATCCTTGCAGGCTATTATATTGCCCACACAGGATTGAAGAAAGCATTGTTCAAGCTTGCCCTCGTTTTCAACCTTCCCTTTGTGGCTTATACCTTGCTCGCAATTTTCCAACCCGACAGCCTGTGGGTCATAGGCGTGGGTATTGTGATGGAGTATTTCGGCTATGGCTTTGGCTTCGTAGGCCTTACGCTGTTCATGATGCAGCAGATTGCGCCGGGCAAGCACCAGATGAGCCATTACGCCTTTGCCAGTGGCATTATGAACCTTGGAGTCATGTTGCCAGGTATGGCAAGCGGTTTCCTCAGCGACGCGCTGGGTTACAGCGGCTTTTTCATATTCGTGCTGTTCTGCACGATACCGGCTTTGCTCATAACAAAGTTCGTTCCCTTTACTTATGACGATAACAAAACAAAATAATCAAAATGTCAGATTTAAAGATAATGGGGCAGCCATTGCCCAATATGCCTTGGCAGGACAGGCCTGAAGGCTGCAAGAGCGTTGTGTGGCGCTACGATAACAATCCTATTATACCGCGTGACTTGCTGCCCGACAGCAACAGCATTTTTAACTCGGCAGTGGTGCCTTTCGGCGACGGCTTTGCCGGAGTGTTCCGTTGTGACGACACCAATCGGCGCATGACGTTGCACGCAGGCTTCAGCGACGACGGCATAAAGTGGAACATCAATCCCGACACCATACACTTCCAGTGCGACAACGAGGAAGTAGGCAAATGGGTGTATGGCTATGACCCGCGCGTGGTGAAGATTGGCGACCGTTATTATGTCACCTGGTGCAACGGCTATTTCGGCCCGACCATTGGCGTGGGATGGACTACCGACTTCAAGACTTTCCACCAGTTGGAGAATGCTTTCCTTCCCTATAATCGCAACGGCGTGCTTTTCCCAAGGAAAATCAACGGCCGCTTTGCCATGCTTTCCCGACCCAGCGACACCGGTCATACGGCGTTTGGCGACATCTTCTACAGCGAGTCGCCCGACCTTGAGTTCTGGGGACATCACCGCCATGTAATGTCGCCGGCGCCTTTCGAGGTCAGCGCATGGCAGTGCATGAAAATAGGAGCAGGCCCCACGCCAATAGAAACCAGCGAGGGCTGGCTGCTGTTCTATCATGGAGTGCTGCATTCGTGCAACGGCTATGTTTACGCATTTGGCAGTGCGCTCCTCGACCTTGAGCAGCCTTGGAAGCCGATTTATCGCAGCGGCCCGTACCTCATTACGCCTCAGAAGCCTTACGAGTGCATGGGTGATGTGCCTAACGTGTGCTTCCCGTGTGCCGAACTTCACGACCCAGCCACCGGTCGTGTGGCAATTTACTATGGTTGCGCCGACACTGTCACGGGGCTTGTATTCGGACATATAGACGAAATAATTGATTTCACAAAACGCACAAGTATAATTTAGTTTAAGTTATGAAACACAAAAAACTCTTTACTGCGTTAATGTTTGCCGCGCTGAGCCTTACTGCCAACGCCGGCGAGTACACCCAATACGTCAATCCGGCTATCGGTACGGGAGGACACGGACATGTGTTTTATGGCGCAAATGTGCCTTTCGGCCTTGTGCAGCTTGGCCCAACAATGGTTACCCGCGGTTGGGACTGGTGCTCAGGCTATCACGTCAGTGACAATATAATAATAGGCTTCGGGCACACCCACCTCAGCGGAACCGGCATTGGCGACCTTGGCGACATAGGGCTTCTGCCTGTAGTGAGGGACGGTCAGGAGATGACAACCATCAACCATTCTGACGAACAATGTGTTCCGGGCTTCTACAGCGTGGTGACATCCGACGGCGTGAAGGTAGAGCTTACCGCCACAACCCACAGCGGCTTGCACCGCTACACGTTCCCGTCGGGCAAGACTCCGCTTATGAGGCTTGACCTCAAGCAGGGCATAGGCTGGGACAAGATGACGCAATGCCGTTTCACACAAACCTCGCCCACCACTGTTTGCGGTTACCGCTATTCCTCAGGATGGGCAAAGGATCAGAAGGTTTACTTCTTCGCCGAGTTCAATCGCCCTGTTCGTCTTGCCAGCCAGCAGGCAGATTCAGTGGCTTATTTCCGTGTAGCTGACGACCAGCAAGGCTCTCAGCTCATGGTGCGCGTGGGCATATCCCCCAACAGCATAGCATACGCAGAGAACAACCTGCGCCACGAGCTTGCCACATGGGACTTTGAAAGCGTGCGCGCCAATGCCGACAAAGCATGGGACAACGAGCTTGGACGTGTGAAGATTGAGACCGACAATGCCAACGACCGCACAATCTTCTATACGGCTATGTACCACACGATGATAGCTCCGTCGGTTTTCAGTGACTATGGAGCGCCCTCTGTAGACTACACCACGTTCTCGCTTTGGGACACCTACCGCGCCGCCCATCCGCTCATGTCTCTTATACATCCGGAGCGTCAGGCAGACCTTGCCGGCACGTTCCTCCGCATCTATGAGATGCAGGGACGCTTGCCAATGTGGCATTTGTGGGGCAACGAAACCGACTGCATGGTGGGCAATCCGGGCATACCGGTGCTTGCAGACATGGTGCTGAAGGGCTATTGCAAGGACAAGAAGCTCGCTTTCCAGGCTATGAAGGCAACAGCCATGCGTGACGATGCAGGCCTTGGCGAGCTGAAGAAATACGGTTATCTGCCTTTTGACAAGGTTACGACCAACGAGACTGTAGCCAAAGGACTTGAATACGCCATAGCTGACGGATGCCTTGCCAAGGTTGCCGAGAGCCTCGGCGACAAAGAAGACTACGCTTACTTCCTGAACCGCAGCAAGAGCTACGCCAAGTATTTTGACAAGCGCATACAGTTCATGCGCGGTCTTGACAGCAAGGGTAACTGGCGTGAGCCGTTCAATCCTTTCAAGGCTGTGCACCGTCAGGACGACTACACTGAGGGCAACGCATGGCAGTACACATGGCTTGTGCCTCACGACATACACGGCCTCGTGAGCCTGTTCCCGAGCGAAAAGAGTTTCATCAAGAAGCTCGACTCCCTGTTCATTGTCAAGGGCGACCTCGGCACCGAGGCTTCCCCAGACATTTCCGGCCTCATCGGGCAGTATGCCCACGGCAACGAGCCAAGCCACCACATCATTTACATGTACAACTATGTAGGCCAGCCTTGGAAGGCAGCGCGCCTGTTGCGTCAGGTCTACCGTGAGATGTACAAGAACGGACTCGACGGATTGAGCGGCAATGAAGACGTAGGCCAGATGTCAGCATGGTATGTCATCTCCACTTGCGGCCTCTATCAGGTAGAGCCGGCAGGCGGCAAATACATCATAGGCTCGCCTCTTTTCAAGAAGGCAGAGCTGAATGTTGGCGGCGGAAAGACGTTTACTGTTGTTGCCAAAAACAACAGCGACAAGAACATCTACATCCAGCGTGCCATGCTCAACGGGCAGCCTTACACCAAGACATATATCGACTTTAAGGATATAAAGGCAGGCGGCACTCTTGAACTCGTGATGGGTTCCAAGCCGTCAAAGTGGGGCACAGCTGTCAAGGACAGGCCTTAGACAAAAACCCTGATTGTGTGTTTTTCTTTCTTGCAGAATTGCCAAATAGTCCTATTACAATGTTTGGCAATTCTATTGCCTTGCCTCGACATCCTTGTTAAGGCAAGGTAAAAAAGATGGAGGGTGCATCAAAGCACGCCCGGAGAGCCTGGAAGGCTCCCTGCACTTTTAAGAAGGTGTATCAAAATGAGCCCAGCGGGCTCGCCGCACTCATAACCCTCACTCATCC
>CAZZNO010000067.1:0-15632 GCA_964655685.1 uncultured Prevotella sp. | reverse complement strand
ACCATGAAATGCTTTAGGCTATGGCACATAGAATGATAACAATCCTTGGCCCCACGGCATCGGGGAAAACAGAGCTTGCCACGCATCTTGCTTATAGTATTGACGCGCGTGAAGGCGCTGGAGCCAGCTGTGAGATAATCTCCGCTGATTCGCGGCAGGTGTACCGTGGCATGGACATTGGCACGGGAAAAGACCTTGCCGACTATGTAGTGAATGGGGTTAAGATTCCTTATCACCTTATTGACATTGCCGAGCCAGGCACCAAATACAATCTCTATCAATATCAGCGTGACTTCCACAAGGTGTATGGCGATATAGAGAGTAGGGGAGCATTGCCTATTCTTTGTGGAGGCACAGGATTGTATATTGAAGCCGTGCTTAAAGGCTATGCCCTCTCGCCGGTGCCACAAAATCCACAGCTTCGCCAAGAGCTTGAAGGCAAGTCGTTGGCTGAACTTACGGATATGCTTGTGGCTCTCAAAAGCAAGACAGGCTCAAACATGCACAACAAGACCGATGTAGACACCTCGCAGCGAGCCATACGTGCCATAGAGATAGAGACTTATAACCTTAATCATCTCACCGAATTAAGGCAGTTGCCGCCGGTGCCGTCTCTCGTGATAGGCGTAAAGATAGACAGGGACGAGCGCAGGCGCAAGATAACCGCTCGGTTAAAACAGCGCCTTGAAAACGGCATGGTGGAGGAGGTCAAGGGACTGTTGCAAATGGGCATCCCACCGGAAGACCTTATATACTATGGCTTGGAATATAAGTACGTTACCGAGTACATCGTAGGCAGGTTGTCATACGACGAAATGTTCAGCCAGTTGGAGATAGCAATCCACCAGTTCGCCAAGCGGCAGATGACATGGTTTCGCGGTATGGAGCGCCGTGGTACTGCCATCCATTGGATTGATGCCATGCAGCCTATGGATGAGAAGGTGAATGAGATAATAGCAATGTATTATGGTGAAGATTTTTTACAAAAAGTAAAGAATCAGGACAACGGGAAGTAGGTGAAATAGAAGTCGGAAAGTGGCAGGTTGGGGTAGTGACACCTTGGCTTAATTCTACGAACGGCGGTTGTGGGTTGTATGTACGGCGTACATGTGTTGTAAGTATGGCGTACATACCACGTAAGTACGCCGTACTTACGTCACTTATACGGCGGCAATAACCTCTCTTTACGCCGTAGAGAAGATGCTTAAACGGTGGCAAAGCTTGGCTGTCAAGAATGAGAATTTGGACAATGTCGGCAATCAGTTGGAAATCAGTCTATTGCCAACTTGGCTCGTGGTTGCGATATTTCAAGCCAAACATGCTTTTGAATGAAACGAGCCCCTTCCTGAGAGGGGTGTGCATGATTTTATTTTTACATATTCGGGCTTGCTTTGTTCGCATATAAAGCATTTGTGCCGCTGCTTGTCTTAAAAAACAATAAAAAACCGATATTCTCTAAATTATCTTTTGCCACAAGCGATTTTTTTGCTATTTTTGGGCTTAAAATAGGAGGGGGTTGCCAATGGTGACCCTGTCTTACTATCGTGAAACCTATATAAAGCCTTTATAATATGAGCTATCTCAAATTTGAAAGGGCACTGATGATTAACCTGCAAGATTCTCTACAGAAGGAAATTCTGCGGACTAACCGTTCAGGTGCTTATTCATGCTCAACCATCGTAGACTGCAACACGAGAAAATATCATGGGTTGCTGGTGGTGCCTGTCCCGGAGCTGGACAACGACAACCACGTGCTTCTTTCATCTTTCGACTGTTCTGTCATTCAGCATGGTGTGGCATTCAACCTTGGCCTGCACAAGTACCAAGGCAATGTGTTTAGCCCCAATGGGCACAAGTACATCAAGGAGTTCGATTGTGACAAGGTTCCTACGACGATTTATCGTGTTGGTGGAGTAATCTTGAAGCGTGAGACTTTGTTCCAGCATTATGAGGATCGCATACTCATCCGCTACACGCTCGTCGATGCCCATTCGGCAACGACGTTGCAGTTCAGGCCTTTCCTCGCTTTCCGTAGCGTTCGCCAGTTTACCCACGAAAACAGTCGGGCAAGCCGCGATTATGAGGAGGTAGACAACGGTATACGTACACGCATGTATGACGGCTATCCATACCTTTACATGCAGTTCTCCAAGAAGGGCGATTTTGTGTTCAGTCCTGACTGGTATCGCGGAATAGAATATCCGAAGGAGCAAGAGCGTGGCTATTCGTCAAATGAGGATCTTTATGTGCCCGGCTATTTCTCCATTCCTATCAAGAAGGGTGAGAGCATAGTCTTTGCGGCATCTACGTCGGAGTCGAAGACCCGTTCGCTGAAGACGCTGTTTGAGAAAGAAGCACAGGAACGTACGCCGCGCGACAACTTCATCCATTGCCTCATAAACGCTGCTCACCAGTTCCATGTCCACAACAAGGAGGGCAAGCGATACATCCTTGCCGGCTACCCTTGGTTCAAGTGCCGTGCGCGCGACACCTTTGTATCGCTGCCGGGACTTACGCTTTCGATAGACGAAGTAGACTATTTCGAGGATGCAATGGCTACTGCCGAGACGCAGCTGCGCCAGTTTATGGAAGACAAGCCCCAGAAAGGGCTTATTGTTGAAATAGACAAGCCGGATGTGCCATTGTGGGCTGTGTGGGCAGTGCAGCAGTATGCCAAGAAGGTGGGCGTGGCAATTTGCGCCAAAAAGTACAGCAAGCTTGTTCATGACATCATAGATTATGTAGAAACCGGTGGGCATCCTAATCTTGTACTTGATGAGTGTGGACTGCTCAAGACCGACGGTAAAGACAAAGCCGTGACGTGGATGAATTCTACGGTCAATGGACAGCCGGTAGTGCCGCGCACAGGTTATATCGTTGAGTTCAACGCCTTGTGGTACAACGCCTTGATGTTTGCCAACCAGTTGGCTACCGAGCTTGGCGACAGTGCCGCTGCCGCTCATTTGCAGGAATTGGCAGGCAAATGCGAGAAAGCATTCCAGCAGAAGTTTGTAAACAATGCAGGCTATCTGTTCGATTATGTTGACGGCGATGAGCCTAATTGGGCAGTGCGTCCAAACATGATATTCCCGGCTGCTTTCGACTTCTCTCCACTCACTCGTGAACAAAAGCGCAATGTCATTGACATGTGCACGAGAGAGCTGCTCACGCCAAAGGGGCTTCGTTCGCTCTCGCCAAAGAGCGTAGGCTATAATCCGATGTATGTGGGTCCACAGTCGCAACGCGACTATGCTTACCATCAGGGCACGGCTTGGCCTTGGCTGGAGGGCTTCTATATGGAGGCTTGCCTTAAGCTGTACAAACGCTCACGCCTTAGCTTCGTTGAGCGTCAGATGATAGGCTTTGAGGACGAAATGTTCGGTCACTGCATTGGCACGCTGCCCGAGCTTTTCGATGGCAACCCGCCTTTCCACGGCCGTGGAGCCATTTCTTTTGCTGCCAATGTGGCTGAGATTCTCAGAGCCAGTGAGCTAATAGAAACTTACAAGGACTAATAATCAGGGAGGAACTGCAAATGAAAGTTTTAATGTTTGGATGGGAGTATCCTCCTCACGTGTATGGCGGTCTTGCAACGGCAAACTTCGGTATATCGGAGGGTCTCCATGCGCAGGGCGATGTTGATATAACGCTCTGCCTGCCGCGCCCGTTTGGTGATGAGGACCACACGTTCGCCCACATTGTGGCAATGAACTGTGTGCCAATCGTGTATAGGGATGTGGACTATGAGTACGTGAAGCAACGCATAGGCAACCTTATGGACCCCAACGACTATTATCGTTATCGGGATCATATATATGCCGACTTCAACTACATGAACGTAAACGACCTTGGCTGCATGGAGTTTGCCGGTGGTTATCCGTCTAACCTCACTGACGAGATAAACAACTACTCTATTATTGCAGGCGTTGTGGCACGCTCCGAGCAGTTTGACATTATCCATGCGCACGACTGGCTTACATATCCTGCCGGCATCTTTGCCAAGCAGGTCAGTGGCAAGCCGCTCTGCATACATGTCCATGCCACCGATTGGGATCGTTCGCGTGGGCACGTCAACCCTACAGTCTACAGTATAGAGAAAGACGGCATGGATCATGCCGATTGCGTGATGTGCGTGTCTGAGCTTACGCGCCAGACCGTCATAAACCATTATCATCAAGACCCGCGCAAGGTCTTCACGGTGCACAATGCCGTTTACCCTTTGAGCGCTGAAAACCAGGCAATCCCGCGCCCCGACCATAAGGGGAAAGAAAAGATTGTAACTTTCCTTGGACGCATAACAATGCAGAAAGGGCCTGAGTATTTCGTTGAGGCTGCCAATATGGTGCTTCATCGCACCAACAACATTCGTTTCTGCATGGCTGGTTCGGGTGATATGATGGATCAGATGATTTACCTTGCTGCTGAGCGTGGCATTGCTGACCGTTTCCACTTCCCAGGCTTCATGCGTGGAAAACAGGTGTACGAATGCCTGAAAGATTCGGATGTCTACGTTATGCCTTCCGTGAGTGAGCCTTTCGGCATATCCCCGCTTGAGGCTATGCAGTGTGGCACGCCTACTATTATCTCCAAGTCGAGCGGCTGTGGCGAGATATTGACCAACTGCTTCAAGATTGACTACTGGGACATCAATGCTATGGCTGATGCCATATACAGTATCTGCCATAACGACAGCCTGTTCAAGTACTTGCAGGAAGAAGGGCAGAAGGAAGTGGCTCAAATAACTTGGGAGAAAGTGGGCCGCTGGATTCGTGAGCTGTATCTGCGCACGTTGCACTGGAAGTAATCATAAAGTTCAAAGTTCTAAAATCAAAGTTCAAAGGAAATGAAGACAATTTGCTTATATTTCGAAATACATCAGATTGTGCATCTGAAGCGCTACCGTTTCTTCGACATCGGCACTGACCACTACTATTACGACGACTACGAGAACGAGCGCACTATAACTGACATAGCCGAACGCTCCTATATGCCGGCATTGAACACCATTGGCGACATGATAAAGGAGAATGGGCAATATTTCCGTGTCGCATTCTCGCTGTCGGGAGTTGGCATGGAGCAGCTGGAGCTTTATGCCCCACAAGTGATAGAGAAATTGCAAGAGCTTGCCCAGACCGGCTGTGTAGAGTTTTTGGCTGAGCCTTATTCTCATGGTTTGTCTGCCCTCAAGGATCCAACGGTCTTTGCCACTAACGTCAAGAGGCAAATGGAGAAAATGCAGGAGACCTTTGGTCAAACTCCTACCGTGCTCCGCAATTCTTCGCTAATATATAGCGACGACATAGGTTCGCAGGCGGCTGCCCTTGGATTCAGTGGTATGCTTACTGAAGGGGCAAAGCATGTGCTCGGATGGAAATCGCCGCATTATGTTTACAATTGCGCCCTTGCGCCGAAGCTGAAGCTTCTGCTTCGCGACATTACGCTTAGTGACGACATCTGCCTGCGCTTCAACAACAAGGATTGGGAAGGCTATCCTCTCTTTGCTGACCAGTACATTGCGCGCATTGCTAAGTTGCCGGAAGAAGAAAGAGTCATCAATATCTTCATGGAGCTTTCGGCTTTCGGCATAGCCCAGCCGTTGTCAAGCAATATCCTTGACTTCTTCCATGCACTTCCTAAGTTTGCCAAGCAACAGAATATAACGTTCTCTACGCCAAGCGAAGTTTGCAAAAACTTCCAAAGCGTAGGCGACCTCAATGTTCCTGATACTCTTTCATGGACCGATGAGGAGCGTGACGTGAGCAGCTGGTTGGGAAATGTCATGCAGCGTGAGGCTTTCAACAAGCTGTACAGTGTGGCTGACCGTGTGCGTATAGCCGATGATCCGAAGATAAATCAAGACTGGATGTATCTTCAGGCAAGCAACAATTTCCGCTTCATGTCTACCAAGCCATCTCATGTAGGCATCGACCGTGGCATCTACAGCAGTCCGTTTGATGCGTTTACCAACTACATGAATATCCTTGGAGACTTCATCAATAGGGTTAATTCACTCTATTCGTCTGACATCGACAATGACCAGCTCAACTCTCTGCTTACTACTATTAAGAATGAGGGTGACGAGATTGAGATGAAGGACAAGGAGATTGAGCGGCTGAAAGCTCGCATCGAAAAGATGGAAGCTGCCGAGGCTAAGCTCCGTGCGAAAGTGGAAACAAAGAAGGTTGCTAAGCCAAAGGCAAAGAAAGAGGCAGCCAAGAAGGAGACTTCCAAGAAAGAAACGAGTAAGGAATAAAAATAAGTGGTTTGAATATTAACGCACGCTTAGGCTTGCAGGAGACCATTAGTCTGTAATACTCCTACAAGCCTAAGTGTGTCTTTGTATAGACATAAAGAAATAAAAAATATATTTTTCTTGCTTGGTAAAATATAATTGGTTTTGCTGCGTTTAATAAATAAAAGTAATTAAAGCATATTTGCCTATGAACGTAGTTTTACTCCATGAAGTCAAGCCGTCGGAACAAACATTGTATATTGTTCGTCAGATTGCTTACAAGTATCATCGCCAGACCCCTAATAGCAAGTCAAGCAAGATTTTCAACTGAGGGTGAATGATACCCGTACTCACTAAAAACGGTTAAATGAAGAAACCTTTAATTTCTCCTTCGTTGCTTTCAGCTGATTTCACTGACTTGAAAAGTGATGTGGAAATGTTGAACGCAAGCCAAGCTGATTGGATTCACTGTGATGTCATGGACGGTGTGTTCGTGCCCAATATATCTTTTGGCTTCCCTGTCATCAAAGCTGTTAAGGCTATAACCGACAAGCCGCTCGATGTACATTTGATGATAGTAAGGCCAGAACGGTATGTAAAGGCATCTGTAGATGCCGGTGCGTCAATACTTACCGTTCATCAGGAGGCGGTTACTCATCTTGATAGACTTATAAGTGAAATTCATGATGCCGGCATCAAAGCAAGTGTTGCTCTCAATCCTTCTACGCCTGTATGTATGCTTGAAGATGTCATAGCTGACTTGGACATGGTATTGTTGATGAGTGTAAACCCTGGCTTCGGTGGGCAGAAATTCATTGAAAACACACTTGCAAAAGTCCGAAGGCTTAGGACAATGATAGAGGAGAGCGGCTCAAAGGCATTGATAGAGATTGATGGAGGTGTGAATAATGATACAGCCCCACGCCTTGTAAAGGCTGGGGTTGATGTTCTCGTGAGCGGCAGCTATATATTTAAGGCAAAGAACCCACAAGACACAATATTAAAGCTGAAGCAAGTTTAGTACAGCTCCAGCTGCATGTTGTGTTCCTTTGCCATGCGTCTCATGTTAAGCAATGCATAACGCATGCGGCCAAGGGCGGTATTGATGCTGACCTTGGTCACTTCTGCGATTTCCTTGAATGACATTTGCTGGTAGAAACGCATGTAAACTACTTCTCGCTGTGTAGGGGGAAGCAAGTTCATCATCTTCTTTACGTCATTCAATACTTGGTTGTTGATATACGCTTGCTCAATGTTCATTTCTTCTATGCTTTCCAATGGCATGTTAGAGAAATCATTGTCTTCATTCACTTCGACAATATGATAGTTTCTCTTGCCACGGTAAAGATCCATGATGACATTGTGAGCAATGCGCATGCACCATGCCCCAAACTTGCCAGTAGGCGCATAAAGCCCATTGCGAAGCTTGACGATAATCTTTATGAAAGTATCTTGAAAGACATCATTCGCTACATCTTCGTCGTGTACTACGCAAAGGATATATGAAAAAAGTGATGACTGAGTGTGAGCCAAGAGCAAGTCGAATGCTTTATTGTCACCGTTCATATAGCACAAGGCCAACTCCTCGTCAGTCATGCCAGTGTATCCCTTCATTGTTTTATTTCTATTCAGTTTTGAAGTAGAAGTAAATCGATAAGCAAATGATTTTAAAGTTTATATTATATTTCATCTGCAAATGTACCCATTTTTGATTTATTGACCAAATTTTTAACATACAAAATACAATAAACACATAAAAAAGAGGTTGGCGCAGGATGCAACCAACCTCGAAGATGATTTCACTAAAAACATCGTGAAATCTCAAAAACTGTGGCAAATATAAGACGACTTTTTGAGAAAAGCAAATTATTTCCTCTATTTTTCTCAGATTTAACACATGAAGTCTATATAAAGGTTAAATATGCGACTAAAGTAAATTTTTATGAGTAAAAAGTTTGCTGTTTTAAATTTTTACGCTAACTTTGCCAACAGTTTAAAACAAAAAGACAAATGATGAATCATGTATCTGCATATTGGTGGTGGCGTAGCTCAAGATTAAGAAAGTCGTGAGTCGCTTTGCCATGTAGATACTCGAAAAGATTTAGAGCTATACAAGAAGGCCTGCCGTAATTCACGACAGGCCTTCTTTCGTAAAGTGCTCTTTTTATAAAATAAAGGAATAAGTGAAAAATAAAAATAGGTAAGATTATGGACATTACGAACATTTTCAACAGGCTTTTGAATCATGAAGAACTAAAGCGTGAGGAAACAAAACAACTGCTTATTGCCATTACGCACGGTGAGCTTAACGACGCAGAGATAACTGCCCTCCTGACAGCCATTCAGATGCGCGGCATCTCGGTAGATGAGCTTCTTGGTTTCCGTGATGGCATTTTGGAGACAGGAGTACCTGTGCCACTTGACTGCGACAGATACATTGATGTAGTGGGTACCGGAGGCGACCGTAAAAATACGTTCAACATATCTACTACGGCATGCTTTGTCATTGCCGGTGCCGGCTATAAAGTAGCAAAGCATGGCAACTATGCAGCAACAAGTGTCAGCGGTGCGTCAAACGTTATAAAAAATCATGGAGTGACATTCACTGACGACATAGACAAGTTGAATCGTTCTATTAACGAATGTGGCATTGTTTATCTCCATGCCCAACTGTTTGCCAAGGCAATGAAGTTCGTAGGAGCCATACGCAAAGCACTTCCTTTCCCTACATTCTTTAATCTTCTTGGCCCGATTATCAATCCGTCGAAGCCGCAATGCCAGCTTCTTGGCACCGCTACGCTTGACCAAATGCGCCTTTATCAGCAAGTATATCAAAAGATTGGCATTGACTATGGCATAGTGAACAGCATTGACGGATATGACGAAATATCTCTTACTGGCGACTTTAAGGTTATTACAAATAATTATGAACGCGTGTTCAAGCCGTCTGACCTTGGTTTTGATATTGCAAAACCAGAGGAACTCGTAGGTGGCGCGACTGAGGAGGAAGCAAAAGAGATATTCGATAATGTACTTGCCAATACCGCAATGCCTGCTCAGAAGAACATAGTTCTTGCCAATGCCGCTTTTGGCATACAAGTGTTGGAGAAAGGCAAGAAGCCTATTGATGAGTGTATTGATATAGCAAGAGAAAGCATTGATAGTGGCAAGGCTCTTGCAACGTTCAAGAAGTTTGTAGAACTCAACAAGTAAGATTGAGATTTGGGAAAACGAATGGATATATTAGAAGACATTGTTGCGCACAAGCGAGAGGAGATAGCCGAGCGTAGCCGCTATGTTCCTATCCAGCAGTTCATTGGTGATGTCAGGAAAATGGTAGACGAAGGCAAACCGGCATCCATGCGTGAAGCTTTGATGCAGTCTGCGACTGGCATAATTGCAGAGTTCAAGCGTAAGAGCCCTTCAAAAGGCTGGATTCATAAAGATGTAAAGCCAGAGGACGTAACGCCGCTTTATCAAGAAAACGGTGCTTCAGCATTGAGTATACTCACTGATACAAAGTATTTTGGCGGCTATGACGAATACATCCAACGCTCGCGTGCGGCTGGTGTGACAATACCTATACTGTATAAAAACTTTATTATCACCGATTACCAGCTTTTCCAAGCCCGTTATTGTGGTGCGTCGGCAGTACTGCTCATTGCCGCATGCCTCACAAAGGATGAATGCAGGCATTTGCAGGAGTTGGCGCACAACCTTGGTCTCGAGACTCTGTTGGAGATGCACAATGAGCGTGATTTTGAGTATGCGGAAATAGAGCCGGACATGTATGGCATCAATAATCGTAACCTTGGAACCTTTGTCACTGATGTCAACAACAGCTTCCGTCTTGCTGAGCGCCTTCCAAAAGAAGGGTGCATAGTCAGTGAAAGCGGCATTAGTAATGTTGAGACAGTCAAGGAATTGCGCAAAGCTGGCTTCAGAGGTTTCCTTATGGGGGAACATTTCATGAAGGCAAAAGAACCAGGATTAGAATTAAAACAGTTTATAGATGAACTCAGCAAATCATAATTCACAGTCAACAACCAATCGAAGGCTCTTAATTAAGGTCTGTGGTATGCGTGACCCTAAAAATGTACGTGATGTGGCAGAGCTTGACATAGACATGATGGGTTTCAATTTCTGGCCTGAGAGCAAGCGGTTTGTAAGCATGATAAGCTCACAGGCCGGCATTATACCTGACTATAGTCCAGAGCGGCTTGACAATGTTGCCAGCCATAATGAATCTCACCATTATGCCTTTCCAGAAAGAATAAAGAGGGTGGGGCTTTTCGTTGATGAAATGCCACAGACAATCGTCACTTACGTTTATAATTATTCTCTTGATTATGTCCAGCTTCATGGTTCAGAGTTGCCGGTTATGATAGACAATCTGAAGCGTACGTTGATACCTGATATAGCTCCTGGTATAAAAATAATAAAGGCTTTCGGCATATCCACAGTGGAAGATCTTGAACAGGTAAAACCTTATGAAGGTGTTGCAGACATGTTCATTTTCGACTATAAAAGCGCTGGGAAAGGTGGCAGTGGAAAGCATTTTGACTGGTCAGTGCTTAATGCTTATCATGGCAGTACCCCTTTCTTGCTTAGTGGTGGTATAGGCCCTGACGATACTGAAGCTGTGAAGGCTTTCCATCATCCCATGTTTGTAGGTGTTGATGTAAACAGCAAGTTTGAGACAGAGCCTGCCATGAAAGATGTAGAAAAGTTACGCGCTTTTGTAAAGGCTTTACGTGAAGGATAAAGCATTTCAACTACAGAAAATATCAATAACAATGAATAAAATCAATCAAATTTTCGCAAATAGAGGTGACCGTAAATTGCTCAGCCTTTACTTCTGCGCCGGTTGCCCTACACTTGATGGCACTGGCGACGTAATAAAGGCAATGGAGCGGCATGGCATAGACTTCGTAGAAGTTGGAATGCCTTTCAGTGATCCTCTTGCCGACGGTCCCGTCATACAGTCAGCTGGAACCATAGCCTTGAGAAACGGCATGACTACAAAAATCCTGCTCTCTCAGTTAAAGGCAATAAAAAATGAAATTCATATTCCGCTCATCTTCATGGGCTATCTTAACCCGATTATGCATTATGGTTATGAGGCTTTCTTCAGAGATTGCGCAGACAGTGGTGTTTCGGGAACGATTATACCCGACTTGCCATTTGAAGACTATCAGAAGGTGGTTAAACCCATTGCCGACAAATATGACATTCGTGTTATTATGATGATAACGCCGGAAACGAGCGAAGAACGCATACGCTTTATCGACGATAATACCGACGGCTTCATTTACATGGTTTCTTCGGCAAGTGTCACAGGAGCGCAAAGCAGCTTTGATGAGAAAAAGTTGGCATACTTCAACCATATAAACTCTATGAATCTACGCAATCCGCGTATGATTGGCTTTGGCATAAGCAACAGGCAAACACTGGAAAGTGCTCAAGCTAATGCGGCAGGAGCCATTATAGGCAGCAAGTTTGTAACATTGCTCAATGAGACAAAAGACGCGGACAAGGCTTTAGATGAACTGATGGAAGCCTTAAGTAAGTAAACAAGACATGTTGGCGAAAAGAATGTAAAGATCCCTTTATGGCGAATTATTTTTCGTTGACATATAAAACAAAATACAATGGAACCAGATAAGAATGGATTTTTTGGGCAGTATGGCGGAGCCTATGTGCCAGAGATATTATATAAGTGTGTGCATGACTTGCAAGACCAATACAAACAAATATTGGACTCTAAAGACTTTCAAGACGAGTATTATGCTTTGCTGAAAGACTACGTAGGCCGTCCGTCACCTCTCTATTATGCCAAGCGCATGAGTGAGAAGTATGGCTGTCATCTATACTTGAAGCGTGAAGACCTCAACCATACAGGTGCACATAAGATAAACAATACCATAGGGCAGATACTGATGGCAAAGAAGATGGGCAAAACACGCGTCATAGCCGAGACTGGAGCTGGGCAACATGGTGTGGCAACTGCCACTGTATGTGCTCTGTTCAATATGGAGTGTGAAGTCTTCATGGGCAAAACAGACGTGGAGCGTCAGCACACTAATGTGGAGCGTATGCGCATGCTTGGGGCAAAGGTCACGCCGGTTACTACAGGTAACATGACGCTTAGCGATGCTTGCTCACAAGCCATACGTGATTGGTGCTGCCATCCGGAAGACACTTTTTATATAGTTGGCTCAACTATGGGGCCGCATCCCTATCCAGACATCGTGGCAAAATTGCAAAGCATTATATCAAAGGAGATAAAATGGCAACTCAAGGAAAAGATAGGTAGGGATTATCCTGACTATCTCGTGGCATGTGTTGGTGGTGGAAGCAATGCCGCTGGAACCATTTATCATTATGTTGACGACCAACGTGTTAAGATAGTTCTTGCTGAGGCTGGTGGCCACGGTATAGATACAGACTACACTGCCGCTACTATACATTGTGGCACAGAAGGCATCATTCACGGAGCTCGTTCGCTTGTTATGCAAACTGATGATGGGCAGATAAAGGAAGCGTTTACAATTTCAGCCGGCCTCGATTATCCTGGTATAGGCCCGATGCACGCTTATCTTGCCAAGACTGGCCGTGAGCAGGTGTTGGCTATCAATGATGATGAGGCTATACGAGCAGGGTATGAACTTACACGTATGGAAGGTATCATTCCTGCAATAGAAAGCGCGCACGCAGTGGCGGCACTGAGCAAATTGCAGTTCAAGCCCGATGATGTAGTTGTGTTGACAGTCTCTGGTCGTGGTGACAAAGATATTGAGACTTATCTTAAGAATAAAGATATGGCAGGTGAGTATGGAAAATTTTAATCAAAATCCTATCCATAGTGTGGGCTTGGAGAGGTTTGACTATACTACCAAATTCAAGCGTGTTCTTGGTGATCTTTACACTCCGGTTGGTCTTTATATGCGCTTGCGCGACCTCTTTCCGCAGTCTATGCTAATGGAGAGTAGCGATTACCACGGCAATGACAATGCCTGTTCCTTTATCGGTATACACCCGATGGCGAGCGTGCAAGTAAGTCACGGCATTATAACAATGTCTTTTCCCGATGGCTCATCAGAGCAAAGAGTGGTTCCTGTAGAGAATAGCAGTAAGCCGAAGCTTACAGTGGCAAAAGCCATTAACGACTTCCTAAATTCTTTTCACATAGATGGCGAGGGGAGTCAATACTATGGCATATACGGTTTTACATCGGCCAATGCAGTGCGTTACTTTGAAAATATTCCTGTCAAGGACAGTACGATGGAGCGAAACGATGCACCGGATATCCTTTATATTCTTTTCAAGGACCTTATAGTCTTCGACCATTTTAACAACATGATGGATTTCATGACGCTTGGGTCGGAAGAAGATTTGCGTGCACTGCTTACGGCAGCTAACAAAGCGAGTGTCAAACCATACAGTTTCCGCCCTATTGGCGAAACCACGTCCACACTAACCGATGAAGAGCATAAGGCTAATGTGCGCCGTTGTGTTAAGCACTGCTTGCGTGGCGATGTCTTTCAAATTGTAATCAGCCGTCGGTTTATACAAAGATATGAAGGCGATGATTTTAAGCTTTATAGGGCTTTGAGATCCATCAATCCCAGTCCTTATCTTTTTTATTTCGACTTTGGCGGCTTCCGCATCTTCGGGTCTTCGCCCGAAACTCATAACCGCATAGTTGGCAACAAGGCTTTTATTGACCCAATAGCCGGCACTACTAAGCATACAGGTGATGCGGCGCAAGACATGAAAAACGCTGAATTCCTGCGTAATGATCCGAAGGAGAATGCTGAACACGTGATGCTCGTTGACCTTGCTCGCAATGACCTCAGTCGCAATTGTCATAACGTTAAGGTCGATTTTTATAAAGACATGCAGTTTTACAGCCATGTCATTCATCTTGTGAGTCGTGTAAGTGGTGAACTGAACGATGGGGCTGATCATATTCTTGAGTTTATAGACACATTTCCGGCAGGCACTCTCAGTGGTGCGCCGAAGGTTCGTGCCTTGCAGCTCATCAATGAGATGGAACCACACAACCGTGGTGCCTACGGTGGGTGTATAGGTTCGTTCAATTTCAATGGTGACCTAAACCAAGCCATAGTCATACGCACATTCATAAGTCGCAATGGTGAGCTCTGGTTTCAAGCAGGGTCAGGCATAACAGCAAAGAGCAACGACGAGTATGAGCTCCAGGAAAGCAACAACAAGCTTGGAGCATTGGTAAAGGCAATAAAAGTGGCAGAACGACTATGAGAATTATTATTATAGACAATTACGATTCGTTCACTTATAATCTTGCCCATCTTGTAAAAGAACTTGGCGCAAAGGTTGATGTGGTAAGAAACGACCAGTTTGATTTGCCTCAACTGGAGGCTTACGATAAGATAATACTATCGCCGGGGCCAGGCATTCCATCTGAGGCAGGACTTTTGCTCGACGTAATCCGTACTTATGCCGGTAAAAAGCCAATGCTGGGTGTGTGTCTTGGGCATCAGGCTATAGGCGAGGTGTTTGGTGCAAAGCTCATGAATCTAAAAGACGTTTACCACGGAGTGGCTACCGACTGTGAACATTTTGATAATGATTATATCTTCAACGATGTGCCGAAACATTTTGAGGTCGGACGTTATCATAGTTGGGTGGTAGACAGAGATGCGTTGCCAAGCTGCCTCGAAGTGACTGCTGTTAGCCCTGACGGGGCCATAATGGGCATTAAGCATGAAGACTATGACATTCATGGCATACAGTTTCATCCAGAAAGTGTGCTTACGCCACATGGCAAAGAGATAGTCAGGAATTGGTTAAATCATAAATAATATTACGACAAATGATAAAGATGTATGTAATGAAGACCTGCCCTTATTGCGAATATGTAGAGCGGCAGGTGGTGGGTAATCCCAATTTTAAGGTGATAGACATAGGCTCGCATGTCAGAAATCTTAAGAAGTTCCTTGACTTGCGTGACCACAGTGCAGCTTTTGATGAAGCAAAGAAGATTGGCGATATTGGCATACCATGCTATGTGCGTGAGGATGGTTCTGTAACACTCAATTCTGAGGATGTAGGTCTCCAGCCTATGCCGGAAGGTCCTGCTTGCAGCATTGACGGCACAGGTTGCTAATAATATCTTCTTTTATTTGATAATTCATAAAATCAACATACTTGATTTATGAAAGCTTAAGACCGGCAGTTTCAAAGTTTGAAACTGCCGGTCTTAAGTTTTCATGCCATTAGCTTTTCACATTAATATCAATGGTTCACTACTTTAAAACTATTGGTATAATATGGTGAAATGCATGGTGTATGGTGGCTAAGTTAGAACTCGCTGGTGAAGTGGAACTTAATGTGTTTGAAGTCTTCTTCTGCCATG